>CAXUEW010000233.1:886-5683 GCA_964250115.1 uncultured Terriglobus sp. | reverse complement strand
CAGCTTCCCCGTGCGCGATGAGACGCCCACCATGCACGTGAAGAAGCGCAACGGAGCGTTGGAGACGGTTGATGTTAATAAGATCGTCCGCGCCGTGCAGCGCTGCTCGCATGGTTTGTCGCATGTGGATGCCATTCGTATCGCTTCGAAGACGATCGGCGGCCTGTATGACGGTGCCACCACGCGCGAGCTCGACGCCATTTCCATTGATACGGCGGCGTCGCTCATCGCGGAGGAGCCGCAGTATTCCAAGCTGGCTGCTCGCCTGCTGCTGGCCACCATTATCAAAGAGGTTGCAGGCCAGAACCTCCACTCATTCTCGCAGTCGGTCGAATATGGCGCGCAGGAAGGCATTGTTTCGCCTGCAACGGCAGAGTTTGTTCGCGTACATATGCGCAAGCTTAACCATGCCATCGACGAGAACCTGTCGGATCGCTTTGAATACTTCGGTCTGCGCACCGTGTATGACCGTTACCTTCTCCGCGATCCACTTTCGCGCAAGGTGATTGAAACACCGCAGCACTTCTTCCTGCGCGTGGCCTGCGGCCTTGCCGGCACGCCGAACGAAGCCATCGAGTTCTACCAACTGATCGCATCGCACGATTACATGCCTAGCTCGCCGACGCTGTTCAACAGCGGCACCAAGCATCCGCAGATGTCGAGCTGCTACCTGCACGATTCGCCGCTGGATTCACTTGAATCGATCTACGACGCCTACAAAGATGTAGCGCTGCTGTCGAAGTTTTCCGGCGGCATCGGCCTGGCGTTCCACCGCGTGCGTAGCGAAGGTTCGCTGATTCGCGCTACGAACGGCCTGTCGAACGGCATCATTCCCTGGCTGCGAACGCTTGATTCCTCTGTTGCCGCAGTGAACCAGGGTGGCAAGCGTAAGGGGGCCTGCTGCGTTTACCTGGAGCCGTGGCATGCCGACATCGAGAGCTTCCTGGAGCTGCGCGAGAACACCGGCGATGTCTCTCGCCGCACCTACAACCTGAACCTTGCGAACTGGATTCCCGACCTGTTCATGAAGCGTGTGGACGAGGACGGCTTGTGGTCGTTGTTCGACCCCAAGCTGGTCCCGAACCTCCCAGACCTGTTCGGTGCGGAGTTCGAAGCTGCCTACACCCAGGCGGAAGAAGGTAAGATCTACCATCGTCAGGTCAAGGCGCGCGACCTGTACGCACGCATGATGCGTTCGCTGGCCGAAACCGGCAACGGATGGATGACTTTCAAAGACGCCTGCAACATCAAGAACAACCAGACGGGCGCACCCGGCAATGTTATCCACCTGTCTAATCTCTGCACGGAAATTACAGAGGTCACGTCGAAGGACGAGACAGCCGTGTGCAATCTCGGTTCAATCAACCTTGCCCGACACGTCATCCTGAATGAAGCCGGCAAGGCTGTCTTTGACTTCGAGAAGCTGGCCGAAACAGTACGCATCGCAGTGCCCATGCTGGATCGTGTCATTGACATCAACTATTACCCGGTGCAAACGGCCGCCAATGCAAACTCACGCTGGCGTCCCATCGGCCTGGGTGTCATGGGTTTGCAGGACGTCTTCTTCCAGATGCGATTGGCGTTTGACTCGCCTGAAGCACAGGCTCTTTCGACCAAAATCCAGGAAGAGATTTACTACTACGCCATGATGGCGACAACGGAGTTGGCAGAGAAGAATGGCGCGCACACCTCGTTCAGCGAAACGCGCCTGGCAAAGGGCCAGTTCCAGTTCGACCTGTGGAATGTGAAGCCCAGTGACATGACCCGCTGGGATGCGCTGCGTGAGCGCATTGCGAAGAGTGGTGTACGCAACTCGCTCGTGATCGCCATTGCGCCAACGGCAACCATCGCTTCCATCGTCGGCTGCTACGAGTGCATTGAGCCGCAGATTTCGAATCTGTTCAAGCGCGAAACACTCTCAGGCGAGTTTCTGCAGGTCAACCGCTACCTGATCAATGAACTCAAGGCGCTCAACCTGTGGAACGAGGAGATGCGTATCCGCCTGAAGATGTCTGAGGGTTCCGTCCAGAACATCGAAGGACTGACCGACGAACTGAAGTTGATCTATCGCACCGTGTGGGAAGTGCCCATGCGCAGCCTGATCGACATGGGCGCGGCGCGTAACGCGTACATCGATCAATCGCAATCGCTCAACCTGTTCAGCGAATCGCCGAACATTGGCCGCCTGTCGTCCATGTACATGTATGCCTGGAAGACTGGCCTGAAGACCACGTACTACCTGCGCTCCCGTCCCGCAACCAAGATTGCAAAGACCACCGTGCAGAAGGGCGCCATGTCCAGCAGCCTGCCGACCGCAGTCGCCCAGTTGCAGGCCGTTGCCGTCCCGGAACCGGAGCAGAGGCCGATTGACGCTTCCGCGGCCATCTCCTGCTCGCTTGAAAACCCGGAGAGCTGCGAGGCATGCCAGTAACACACCGTTACGGTTCGTCAGAAATTTTAGGAAGAGATACCGCACCATCACCGAAGACTTAGGAGCCACACAAATGTCCGCCACACTCGATCCCGTCACCGTAGCCACGCCCACCAGCGGTTCTTCCGTTGCCGTTCCTGAATCCATCCTCGATCCGGGCATGTGCCTTACGCTGCGCCCCATGAAGTACCCCGTCTTCTATGACATGTTCCGCGATGGCATTAAGAACACGTGGACAGTCGAAGAGGTTGATTTTGCGACTGACCTGGTAGACCTTCGCTCGAAGATGAGCCCGGCGGAGATCCACACCATCAAGCGCCTTGTGGCCTTCTTCGCCACAGGCGACTCCATCGTCTCGAACAACCTGGTGCTCAACCTGTACAAGCACATCAACTCGCCCGAGGCCCGGCTGTATCTGTCGCGCCAACTGTATGAGGAGGCCGTGCATGTGCAGTTTTACCTGACGCTGCTGGACAACTACGTGCCGGATCACGATGAGCGTGCTGAAGCATTTGCCGCCGTGGAGAACATCCCGTCCATCCAGAAGAAGGCTGAGTTCTGCATGAAGTGGATGGACTCCGTTCAGGATCTGGACACGCTGCAGACACGAGACGATCGGCGCCAGTTCCTGCTGAACCTGATCTGCTTCGCCTCCTCGATCGAAGGCCTGTTCTTCTTCGCCGCGTTTGCGTACGTGTACTTCTTCCGCTCGAAAGGTTTGCTGCACGGCCTGGCTTCGGGCACCAACTGGGTCTTCCGAGATGAGAGCTGCCATCTGGAGTTCGCGTTTGAGGTCGTCAACACCGTGCGCCAGCAGGAGCCCGATCTGTGGGATGCGGACCTGGAGCGCCAGATTGTTGAAATGCTGGAAGAGGCAGTCGACTGCGAAGCGCAGTTTGCCGAAGACCTGCTGTCAGGCGGCGTGGCCGGACTTTCGGTTCGCGACATGCGCGCCTACCTGGGATACGTCGCCGACTCGCGCCTGCAGCGGCTAGGTATTGCTCCCCACTTCAAGACAAAGAACCCGTTTAGTTTCATGGAGCTGCAAGATGTGCAGGAACTGACGAACTTCTTTGAGCGCCGCGTTTCGGCCTACCAGACCGCGGTGGCAGGCGAAGTGGCTTTCGGCGACGACTTCTAAGTCCCGCGTTCGTGATGTTGAGTCGTTTCGTCCTGTGAAAAGGAGCTGCCTGTCTAGGCAGCTTCTTTTCTTTGTTCACCATCTCAAATTACATGCGAGTGGATGAATCTTTACCTGCTGCTGATGCAGTAGATGTTGTTGAACCGACTCAGGTCGAATCCGCTATTGAGGCAAAGCAGATCGGCGAACGCATCCGTCGCCTACGGATGCGCCGGTCCATGGGGCTAGTTGAGCTTGGGAAGAAGACAGGCCTTTCCGCCAGTTTTCTTTCGCAGTTAGAAACCGGACGGGTTGTGCCCACAGTTCGGAACCTGGCACGTATTGCGATCACCTTCGGGAAGGATCTGGCCTACTTCTTCCGGGACGAACAGCCAGTTACTTTCCGTATTATGCGGAAGTCAGAGCGCGTGCGATTGCAGCGTAGCGCCGGCTCCTCTTCAGCGTTCTTGTCGGAGAGCATGAGCTCGCTGGTGACCGATCAAAGCATGGTTCCATGCATGGCCGAGTTCCGGGGTAGCGGTGAAGAGGTAGTTTTCCGTCCTCGCATTTTTGAAGGATTGGAGTTCATCTTTGTGACGGAAGGGTGCCTTACTCTAACCTCAGAATCTGAGCGGCACCTGCTGGAACCGGGCGACGTGGTCTGGATTGACGCCTCGCGCAAGCGGCAATATATGTGCGATGCCGGCGTCCACGCCAAAGCCATGATCATTACGCGGCCTCATCGTACGTAACGTTTGCTGAAGATACAGAGTGGCCATGACTTAGCGAGGCGCACGGATGTGCGTCATGGCAAGGCTCCGTCTGATAAGAATCCGTTTGCAATATGGTAAAACGGAGGTGGCAATATGCCAGGAGCGATGAAGGTCTGTGGAAGCAGGACTTGCAGTTGCAGCGATACAGGCGGTTGCAATTCTGGCAGCAGTTTGGTTGAGTGGGCGTCGAAAATTGCTGGACAGCGGCCTGCCCTACTTGGTGAGCCTAGCCGTGGGTGTCCTGTTGGCAACCGCGCTACTCCACATCCTGCCGGAGGCAGTCGCAGGTATAGGCAATCGGCAGGCGTTGTGGGTCGTCTTTGCCTCGACGATTTTTACCCTGTTTTGTGTTGAGCGTGTGTTTGCGGTCGTTACCGGGCACGCGGTAGAGGTATCAGGCAAGGGTGAACCCGATTGCGGCCCGCATCACAGCCATCACGGCGCACGCCCGGGCAACGGCCTGGCTGTCCTCG
>CAXUEW010000233.1:0-876 GCA_964250115.1 uncultured Terriglobus sp. | reverse complement strand
GGTGCTGCTGGCCCTGATGGCGGTGCTGGCGTGCTTGGTGGTCGGCGGCATGCTGCATAGTTTTGTTGACGGTGTAAGCGTTGCTGCAGCCTTTTCTGCAGGGAGACGTGTGGGCTGGCTGACTGCGATTGCGATTACCCTGCACGAGGTTCCCCACCGCATGGGTGATTACGCCCTGTTGACGCACCTGCGCATCGCGCCCCGCCGCGCCATGCAACTGATTGTCCTGGTGGCGGCTGCCGCGATTCTGGGCGTGCTGCTGGTGCTGCTGGTGGGCCACGCCTTCGTCGGCACGGCGTGGCTGCTGCCTGTTAGCGCGGCCAGCTTTGTCTACATCGCATTGGTGAACCTGATGCCGGAACTGGCGGGCGAGCAGCGGCTGGGGAGTGTTGCGGTGCAGATGCTGCTGATGCTTGCGGGCACCGTGCTGGTGGGTCTTATGCTTCGCCTGCCGGGGGCTTAACGCGTGTATCCGGTTGGGTTCACAAGGGAAAATACGTGCAAAATCAACAAAAACATGACACAATCGTAAGGTTGGTCTGAAACAGCAGACCCGGCATCAGGAGATTGGTATGGCGAAGGTATGTCCCATCACCGGCAAACGGCCGATGGCAGGAAACAAGGTGTCGCACGCGAACAACAAGACGCGTCGCCGCTGGGAGCCGAATCTGCAATGGAAGCGGATTTGGGTTCCGAGCGAGAAGAAGTTTGTGCGTATGCGTGTGTCTGCTCGCGGTCTGCGCACTATTAACAAGCTGGGCGTAGAAGCTGCCCTGCTGCAGGCGAAAGGCTAAATCATGCGGACGATTATCAAGCTTGTTTCCAGCGCCGGCACCGGTCACTTCTACACCACGACCAAGAACCCAAAAACCACCA
>CAXUEW010000232.1:0-5710 GCA_964250115.1 uncultured Terriglobus sp. | reverse complement strand
ATGGAAAAGTTCCACACCACCACGCTCATCCTCAGCATCAAGTTCGCGTTGACGAAGCAGCAGGCAAAAGAAGCTGCGGTGAAATCGCGGCAGCATGGATCGGGAGTTCGCACCCTGGGCTGGGCCATGGAAGCAAAGTTCGTCCCATGCCAGGACACCGTGACGCTGCTGGAAGCCTTGCGCGGTCTTTGGAACCGTTGCCCACGCACCGACCTCTTTCAAAAGCCGTTCTACGTAGACATCTGCTTCTCCACACTGCTGCGTGAATCGGACCTGCAACCCAGCCTGTTTCCAGACCCTCCGCACCTGGCAGAACTGTCAGCAACCATGGACAAGCTGAACCTGAAATACGGCCACACCACTCTTCACTTTGCTGGCATGCTGCCCGCCCGCGACAGTGCTCCTACACGCATCGCCTTTACCCAGATCCCAACGCAGTACGGTGTGGATTACATGTAACCGTATTCAGCACTCGCAAAAGCGTACGTCATCGGTGACGTCCACACGCAGTCGATTGAGGGTTTCTGGAGTCTCTGTAGAGGGTAATCAGCGGCGTTTACCACTCGGTGAGCGCAAAGTACCTTCAGGAGTATTCCAACGAATACGCCTATCGCTATAATCACCGCAACGACCAACAGCCTATGTTCACTTTGCTGTTGTAGCAGGGTTCAGCGCGGGCGTTGTAGTAGCTCGCTTAGCAATGAATGGAAGTCTTCTCGCGTGAACGTCCGTGGTGGCAGCCTCGGTGTCTTGCCAGACGACTTTGTAGAGTTGGACAAGTAGCCAAGCCTCACTCGAAGTCTAGTACGGAGGGTGAGCGATGAGCAGTGTCTGTTTAGCGAGTGAGAACATGGCAGTCCAGCTTTACAAGGGTCACTACAGCGCGGACGTTGACTCGCGAGAGTTGGCCTTGTACACGCCTGAGGACGCTTCTTGCTATTTAGGCATTCACCCTAAGACCTTAGCGACATGGCTGTGGGGCCGGACCTATCCGGTTGCTTACGGCGAAGGGTATTTCGAACCTCTAATCGAACCTGCCGACCCTGACAACAGATTGCTCTCGTTTTTCAATCTTGCCGAGCTTCACGTTTTGGCTGCAACGCGGTTCACCCACAAGGTTCCTTTGAACGCGGTGAGGGCCGCAGTCAGCTCCATACAGAAGGGCATCACTCACGCACACCCGCTGATCTCAAAGGATTTCCTAACGAATGGCTCCGATCTATTCGTCAAGACCGTGGCTGAGACTGAAAATCTTTCTCGTCCCGGCCAGCTCAATTTCAAAGGCATCATGGACACGTTCATCAAGCACGTTGTGGCCGACGAGCATGACCTTATCAAGAAGATTTTCCCTCTAATCGCGGGACAGCCGGATGATCGAATCATTTCGATCACCTATGGAATTTCGTCAAGCCAACCGGCCATTGAAGACTCTGGGGTTCCAGCATGGTTGATCCACAGCAGACATGCCGCTGGTGAGCCTGTTGATTCGATTGCTGAAGACTTCGACTTGCCAACTTCTAAAATCCAGCGAGCCATAGAGTTCTTTGAACAAAGGCCAGCCTAAACTCGACCAAGACATATTCCTCGACCGGACGCATGGCGGACGGATGACAGCGATGTTGCGTCGGGCTGGGTTGGCGATACGTCCGATATGCGAGATTTACCCGGATAATGCACACAAGTTTGTTGCTGATCCTGATTGGATCAGGGTATGCGGCGAGAACAACTGGGTGATTGTGTCGGGAGATAAGCGTCTTGAGACCGTGCCAGAAAACCGTCAAGCGATCATCGAAGCGCGCGTCAAAGTTTTTCTGCTGACTGATAGCAACTCGTTTCCTGAGGTCTGGGCGGCGGCTGTCATCGTAGGACGGTACCGAATGCAGGAATCATCGACGCAAACCCCGGCCCCTTTTTCGTCAATATCACTAAGCGATCCGATAAGCACATCGACCGCTTGCGTTTGCCATACGGGTTCAGTCGCCCGCCGCTGGAACTGACCGTTGTCGAAAGCGATAGCCCGCCTTTAGCGCTACCATCCACAACTTCTGAAGAAGCTGAGGAGACGGATCGGAACGTGTCATTCGAAGCGCCTTTGCAAGGACTCTTGCTCTAACTTGTCCTGAAGGAATAATTACCAATACGTTTTCAGCTATCTCAGCGGCTAAAGCCGCAGGTTTGCAAATCTACTCAGCCTGACCTGCAATTACTCAGCCTGCACTCTGGAAGCTGTATGTGGATACCGCCTAAAGCGTACAGCCAGAACTCCACCGCGAGCTTTGCCGTCCCGCCCAGTTCACCTCCTTCGGCCCAAGGTGCAGGACCTGCTGATCAAGGAATTTCCGCGACGCTTCCGGAAAGGAGAGACCAAACGTAAGGTCGTAGGCTTCTGCCGTACCCGATTCCCAAAAGCTTTTCGCTCCCACGGAGTAGGCGGGATGCCAAAGCTGGAAGTATCCGGAGAGGGCCGCCGGGTTCACAGCGTCCACCGTTCCCCAAAGCTTTCCTTTGACCATGCGTACCAGGTCGAGCGGGAAATCTTCCAGCGCCTTTCTGCCAGAGAAGAACTCGTTCAGCTCCTCAGGGCCGTCGCACAGACGCCTGTGCACGCCGTAAAGGCAGCTGCGATCCAGGCTGGCGAGGCACGCCGTGACCGGATCGAACAGCAGGACGTCCGCATCCAGCGTAAGCAGCCACGCGTCCGGATCGTAGGCTGCGGCATGGGTCACCCACTGGTTCAGCGCACGGGCCTTGTTCAGGGTGCCGCCGGTATGCCACGCATCCGAGATCAATAGCGAAACACCCAACTGCTTTGCCAGGCGGATGGTCGCACTGTCCTGCGGACTTGTCAGAACAGTGACGGACCCAAGGAACGGCAGATTGTGCGGCAGCGTGACTGCCAGGAAGTCGTCGTAATTCACGCATGAGATCGCTGTCTGCAGTTGCATGCTCATGGGGATGTTGACCGGTATACCAGACTGCGAGTTGAGATCAGACAGCTTTACGTTGGGAAGACGAGCCTTCCACCTGCCAGCACTTCCTCATGCGTGATTGTGCCTGTAAGCGTCTTGCTGCCGAGTTTCACAGGCCCCTCTTCCCTGCTCTTTGCTGCCCGCTCCACCACAAGCTCCTTGCCGTTCGGCAGGTGTACCGTGGCGCGCGGATACAGGGCGCCGCCCAGCGTGTATTCTGCCTTGCCGGGGCACAACGGGTAGAAGCCGAGCGCGCTCAGCACGTACCATGCCGCCATGGCTCCGGTATCCTCGTCACCTGCAAACCCGTCCGGATTGTAGAGTTCGTTCATCACGCGGCGAGTCCAGTAACGCGTACGGTCGGGCCGGTCTGCAGCGGTGAACAGGTATAGGATGTGGTGCACCGGCTGGTTGCTGTGGGCATACTGGCCGAAGTGGACCGCTGCCATCTCAGACATTTCGTGGATTTCCTGGTGGTACGACCCTATGTTGAAGTCCGGAGCGATGGCCAGCATCTCTTCCAGCGCGGCAACTGCTTTCTGCTTGCCGCCTAATAGTGCAAACAAACCTTCAACGTCGTGCGGAGCGTCGAAGCGGTGCTGCCATGCCGCGCCTTCCACGTATGGATCGCCCCACCTGACCGGGTCGAAAGGCTCGATAAAGCTGCCATCGACTTTCTTACCGCGGATAAAGCCGGTCTTTGTATCGAAGAGGTGCTTCCAGCTCTCAGACCGCTTCAGGAACATGGCCGCATCGGTCTGCTTGCCGACGGCCTTTGCGACCTGCGCGATGCAGAAGTCGCCGTAGGCCTGGTCGACCGTCTCTGCGGCAGACTGGTCCACCACGCCGTGGGGCGCGTAGCCGTACTTCATGTACTCCGTGATGCCGCGCCGACCCCAGCCCGCATCCGGATTGCCGGGCTGCGTGGCATGCTTCTTCAGGCTTTCGTAGGCTGAGGCAAGGTCGAAGCCCTTGATGCCCTTTGCCGCAGCGTCGCCAAAAACGGAGTCGATCAGGCTGCCGGTCATGCAGGCGCGGTAGCCAGGGCATGGAAATTGCGGCAGCCATCCACCTTCCTTGTAGGCATTGACCCAGGCCTGCAGGATGTCCGCCAGCCGCTCTGGAAACAGGATGGTCATCATGGGATACCAGGCGCGGTAGACGTCCCAGTAGCCGTGGTCGGCGTACATGACACCCGGTACGACCTTGCCGTTGAACGCACTGCGGTGGTGCATGCTGCCGTCTGCGGCGGGCTCATGCCAAATACGCGGAAACAGCAGCGTGCGGTACAGGCAGCTATAGAACGTGCGTGCCTGCACCGGCGTAGCACCGCCGATCTCAATGCGCTTCAGGTGCTTGTTCCACACGGCGCGGCCCTCGTCACGCAATGCCGCAGCCGTCTTTGTGCCGAGTTCGAGTTTCAGGTTGCGCTCTGCCTGCTCAAACGAGATGAACGATGTTGCGATGCGGACTTCCATCGACTTCGTGTCAGGCCCAAGGCCGACGATGCCGACGTGATGGTCCTTCAGCTTGCGCAACTCAAAGCTCTTCCACGGCGCTGCAAACTGCAACACGTAGTACGTCGCAAAGCCCGCGGAGACGCCGCCGTTATTGTCGCTTGAAGTGAAGCGCAGCATGCGCGTTGCCGCGTCCTGCTGCATCTCCGGCACAGCCTTGTCACCGGGTATGTCGAAGATCAGGGCGCGTTCACCGGCCTTGCGAAAATTTGCCGTGATGAGTGCGCCGCGCTCGGTAGGAATCAGCTCCGCGTCGATGCCGTAGCGCAGCAGTTCCACCTGCATGGAGTTCGGCGACAGCTTGGCTTCTTCAGGCCGGATGGACGAGCTGCGCGGCGCCGCCTCAGGATTCACCTCTCCACACACCGGCATAAACGTGGCGTGACCATAATCGCCCAGCCAGGGGCTCAACTGGTGCGTGGACCGAAAGCCCTGGAAGCGACGCTCGTTCGGCTGAAACATCCATGAACTGCCGGCGCGCGACTGCAGCGTCCAGTGCGCCATGCCGAACGGCATCGCCGCAATGGGCAAGGTGTTGCCGCGCGAGAACTGGTACTCCGAATTGGTGCCCTGCAGGATGTTGACGTGGGAGACCGGATCCGATGTGACTGTGGCATCAGCACCAGCTACGTACTCCGCTCTTTCACTGACAGCCTCTTCGCCTTGCGCAGCTTTCTCTGAGCCTGCTGCAACGGTAGCCGCCACGGCAAGGCCGGACGACTTCAGAAAAGACCGGCGATCCAGATGCAGGTGTTTCGGTTCCTTGTTCAAGCGGCTTCTCCCGGGTGTTGATTTTCACCAGCCATGATAACGGTTGGGGGTGAAGCCCGTTGGCGTAACGGCAAGCTGCCTTCTCCAGGTCGCTGGTATCACGTCGCAAATGCAGGCACACGCAATTGCCCGGCGGCAGCGTATTCTCGCTGCGGAACACTTTCTCCTGCATGAGGTAGCAAACGGACATGAAGATTTACTTCGCACTTGGTGCTTTGCTTGCAGCGGCGGCACTCTCACTTCCCACGGCGGCTCAGACACCTGCCCAAACACCTGCCCAGACACAGCCCTCGCCTGCAGCCCGCCCCGTGCCATCGGCATCTGCCGGTGCAAAGGCCGCGACGGCCAGCAGGACGCCCCTTTCGCAGACCGCCGCGGCAGCCGGCGGAGGCCCCGGACTGGTCTGGGTAAACACCGCCAGCAAGGTCTACCACTGCCCCGGCACCGCGTTCT
>CAXUEW010000231.1:0-5796 GCA_964250115.1 uncultured Terriglobus sp. | reverse complement strand
ATCCATGGACCGCCGCTCAAACCCTGGCTCTGGAAGCAGAAGAACCAGTCCTTTTCCTTGAGAATGTCGGCAAGTTCGCCGGCGATGTGCCTCGCTGTTCCCTTGCATTCAATCGCGTAGGTGTCGGGCTCTGTTGCAAGGATCATGCCGTGGTGTTCGCTGGGCTTTGCCGAGGCCTGGATGGTGCGGCAGGGAACCGAATGTGCGGTAAACAGCACCGCCGTCTTCGCACCCGTGGCTCGGGCCTTCTCAATCGCCGCACGCATCTTTTCGGCAAATGCGCGCACCAGCAGTGCATGCTCTGACCAGCCGGCAACAAAGTCGATTTCAAATGCGCCCGCGGCTGCTGTTTCCAGCGCGCGGCGGTACAGGCCCACGCTGGTGCGGCTGTTCTGCGGTGCCAGGCAGATGGCGCGTACCTTTTTCACGCCGTCCGCCTTCATCTGCTCGACAACATCTGCGATGAACGGCTTCCAGTTGCGCATGCCAACGTACACGGGTGTGCCGATGCGCTGTTGCAATAGCTTGCCCTGCAGCAGCGTCCAGCGAGTCAGGTGCGGACCCTCCGGCGTGGGCTCTTCCTTCAGGCCGATCTCCGCATAGCGCTCCTGCAACTCATGCACCACGTGTGGAGGTACGCCGCGGCCGCCGGTCACCAGCTTCAGGTACGCGTCCATTTCGCTCAGTACGTCTGGCGTGCCGTGTGCCAGCAGCAAGATGGCATCGAAGTGCTCCGGTTCAGGTTGCGTAACCTCGGGTGCCTGCATGGCAGCGGCAATCTGATCGGCGTTGCTGACCTCGTACGTTGCAAGCACACGCATACCGTTTGCCGTCAGTTGTTTGCCGACTGGCTCAAGCTGCTGCTTCAGGTTCAGCTTTTCACTTAAGAAGCCGAGGAGAAAGTAGCCAAGATCATTCATGCACGCACGCTCAATTCCTTGACCCAACGGGCGACGTTGATCACGTTGTCCACGGGCGTTCCGGGCACGATGCCGTGGCCCAGGTTAAAGATGTGACCGTTGCGATTGCCCGCCGCGTCCAGCACTTCTTTCACGCGCTGTTTCAGCAGGTCTTCCGGTGCGAACAGCGCGATGGGATCGAGATTGCCCTGCACCGCAACGTGCGGCCCAGCCAACCGCCATCCCTCGTCCAGCGGCACGCGCCAGTCAAGGCCCAGCACATCCGCGCCGATCTCTCGCATGGTGCTCAGCAGAGATGCGGTATCGACGCCGAAGTAGATCACCGGCACGCCAAGTGCCTGCACCCGCTGTACCAGTTCCTTGGTCGCAGTCAGAACGAAGTCGCGGTAGTCGCTGACCGAAAGCGCACCCGCCCAGCTATCGAAGATCTGGATGACGTCCGCACCCGCCTCAACCTGCTGCGCGGCATACGCTACAAGCACGGTCAGCAGCTTTTCCTGCAGCAGCGACCATGATGCCTTGTCGCTGTACATGAGCTTTTTCGTCTCAATGTAATTGCGTGATGAACCGCCCTCAATCATGTAGCTGGCAAGCGTAAACGGCGCGCCGATGAAGCCAATGATGCCGAGTTGATCACCGTCTTCACGCGGCGGCGTAAAGTGCTTCGCCACCTGCTCAATAGCGCGTGCGACGTAGTTAAGTTCGTCCGCACGGTCGGTGCGCAGGGCTTCGATGTGCTCGCGTGAGCGCACCGGCTGGTGTACCACCGGGCCTTCGCCGTTGACGAACTCGAAGTCGAGCCCCATGGGCGTAAAGGGCAGCAGCAGGTCGGCAAAAATGATGGCCGCATCCACGCCGAGGCGCTCGGCAGCGGTGACCGTGACTTCAGCAGCGACGTCGGGAGTCCTGCAAATCTCCAGCAGGGTGTGATGGCGGCGCACGGCCATGTACTCCGGCATGTAACGGCCCGCCTGGCGCAGGAACCAGACGGGTGTGCGGTCCACCGGTTGACGCAGGCAGGCACGCACAAAGCGGCTGCCGTGTGCCTTTGCTGCAGCACGGTTCGACGTTTCGACAAGTGTGGAAGTGACGCCCATGTTACGCCGTTGGAGCGACGTACTCCTTCGGCAGCTCTCCGCCTTCGCCGTAGAAGAAGTCATTCATCTGCTCCACCAGGAACTCCTGCGCGGAGGGTGTCCAGGGCTGCAGGCGGTACTCATTCAGCAGCATCTTCTGTCGCTCGATCCACTCGCCCCAAGCCTTCTTGCTGACGGTGTTGTAGATCTTGCTGCCGAAGTCAGAGTCGAAGGGCGGCTCGTCCAGCCCTTCCAATTCGTGCTTGTACTTGGAACAAAAAACCATGTGCGCCATGCTGTTTACTCGCTCCTATGCAACCCTGATTGTACCGGCGCGTGTCGTTGGGTGTGCGCTACTCGCCCTTACCGGGTACGATGTTGCCGGCTTCGTCATACGGGCAGTGGCGGCATTCGTTGCCGCAGCAGGTACCGCGTTTGCGCAGGTTGGCGGCGGTAAAGACAAGGAATGGGCCGTCGAAGTAATAATCCTCGTCGGGCAGGTCGATCTTTTCTTCGCTCATGCGAACAGGCCTCCCTGCGGCTGCTGAGCAACGGTAGGCGGGATGGCGGTTCCCGGAACTGTTGAGCCGGTGCGCCGGATGCCAGATGGCGTTGCGATAGCGTCTATGGCATTCCCGTCCGCATCGCAGGCAGCTCCGCCACGCAAGTGGACTTTCCTGCCGGCCACGGCAGAGGTGCGCTCACCGGGCACCACGATGCCGATCAGGTTCATGGGATCGCTTGCAGCGAGCGTGATCACGTCGTCCTGCTGCATATCGCGTGTGGCGCGGAGGCTTTCGACGGCCTCGGGCAGCGCAAACTGCTCGCCGGAAAAACCGGAGACGAAGCGGCCTCCGCGTATCTCGCCACGAGCTTCCAGGCGTCGCAACATACGGACCAGGTCGCGCCACCTCGGCGCATTTGCCTCGCGCTGCAACAAGTCGCGAAAGATGACACCGTAGCGTGCCAGCAGCATGCGTGCTGCGGCGGCGAGCGATGTTTCTTCCTCGCGTGCACGCTCCGGGGCGGTCAGTTCGCGATGCTCTTCTTCCGTGAAGAGCGACCAGCGCCCGGCGGTGGATCGGGTCGCGCGCCGCGTGCAGTTCGTGACCGGTTCGGCGACCAGCGGCTTGCGCTTGGGGTCCATCATGATGCGGAGCTGGTCGAAGCCGTCGGCGCTGGCGATGCCTGCCGTGGCAAGCTCCCATAGCGCGGTCTGCGTCTGCTGCTTGCTTAGAACGCACATGCGTTGCAGATCGCTGGCAAAGCACGCGCCTCGCTCGCGCAGGGTGTTGCGGATGCACAGCGCCTCGGGCGACAAAGCGAGTTGCAGCTTGTCTTCCTCAATGCACTTGGCGGCCAACGCGGCGGGCAGCCAGTCCGCGGTTTCGCGCAGGTAGAACGTGATGGGTGCCATGTTGGTGGGGATGACGCGGCGCGGCGCAGCACCGTCGCCGCAGGCCCATGCCGGGTGCGGCGAGATGCGTCCCCAGCCCACCGCGCCGGATAGGCACAGCGCGTCGAGCCACTTGCCGTCGTACTCCTTCACGCGCTGCGGCAGCAGGTTACGCTCCCACTCCACGGCGGGTGCCTCGAAACCTTCCAGTTGCACCAGGGCTTCCAATACGCCTTCCTCACCCGCAAGCTGCGTCTGCGGCGCGAGATGCTGCCAGCGCAGCAGCCATCGCATGAAGACAGCGGGAGACACTGCCTCGATGCCTTTGCGCAGCGCGCCTAAAGTCAGGCGGTGGATGCGCTGCAGGATGCGGCGTTCACACCACTCGATGTCGGCGTCGTCCTCTGCTGCGGCGGGTGCTTCGTAGATGCCGCGCAGGGCGAGGCCCTGCACTTCGATCGCGGCGAGTTGCTGGAAGATGGCGCGGGGATGCAGGTCGACGAGGGCGGCTATGCCTGCGGCGGTGGTTGGGCCGAGGATCTGCAGGAAGCCTTGGGTCAGTAGGCGCAGGGCTTCGTTGGGTGAGGGGGCGACAGGAGCCGAGGGAACAGGGATCAGGGAACAGGGAGCAGATGTTGGTTGCTGTTCCTCTGCAGATGGGGCAGGAGCACTCTTTTCAGCTTTAGACAAAACCGAGGCATCCTCACCCGTCGTCATCCCGACCGGAGCGGAGCGGAGTGGAGGGACCTGCTGTTCGTGCGCGGAGCGCACCTGAGCGCCTTCGGCGCTGGAAGAAGCAGGTCCTTCGACTACGCGCTCTGCGCTCCGCTCAGAATGGCGGGTGAGAGAGTGCTCAGCTTTGTTTCGCTCAGAATTACGGGTGATGGTGAGCAGGGCGTGTGCATGCTCGACACGCTCGGTTGCCACCCAGCAATCCTGTTCTCCGAACTTGATGGTTGTGGCGCGACCGCGGGCCTGCAGACGCTCGAAGAAAAGTGGCCAGTGCCGGCTTGTGTGCGCGCGGTGTGCCTGTACTTCTTCGTCTGCGTTGGCGGTAAAGCCCTCAGGGGCTGAAGCCCATTCCGCTAAGTCAGTTGTATGAACGGGCTGAAGCCCGTTCCCTCCGAAAGCAACATCTGATTCTTGCTGTCCTCGATTGGTGCTGTTGCGCTCGAAGGCAGATGTGCCCTGATCCCTGGTGCCTGAGCGCAGATCCCTGCTCGGTGATTCCTGTTCCCTGACGTCTGTTCCCTGATCCCTGAACAACGCCACCGGTAACGCCACCGCGCTGAACAGGAGGTCGTGCAGTTCGTGCTCGTCGCGCAGATCAGGCCACACTTCGCAGCGTGCCTGGCGGATGGCTGCCGGGTCCAGCCGACCGGCTTCGCCCAGCACGGAGTCCGGGATGGTGCGGCGCAGCGACACGGCGCGTGCGCGGCGTTCTTCCAGGCCCGCTTCATCCAGAAAGCTGTTCTGGTTTGCATTCAGCAGTTCATGCGAAAAGACGGATGGCACGGGTGTGTCGACGGCGATGCATTCGATCGAGCCATCATGCATGGCACGCAGGATTCGTTGCAGGCCTTCTAGGTCCATCGCCTCCTGCAGCACGTCTTTCATCACTTCGTTGACTAGCGGGTGATTTGGTATTTGTATGTCGCCGACGATGGTTTCAAAACAAGCCGCGGCCTGCGGAAAGACGCTGGCAAGCAGGTCTTCGCCGCGCGTGCGCTGGATCTGCGGCGGAATTTTCTTACCCTTGCTGAAGCGCAGCAGTTGCAGCGACCGGTTCGCGGCCCAGCGCCAGCGCGTCTTGAAGATGGGCGAGGCAATGGCAGCCTGTTCCAGCAGCTCTTTTGCGGTGTGTTCGGTCAGGAAGTGGAAGACGTCGGCCAGCGGAAAGCTGTGCTGCTCCGCCAGGCAGATGTTGATGCCGTTGTCCGTCGCGGCTGCCTGCAGCTCGTAGTTGAAGCCGCGGCAAAAACGTTTGCGCAGCGCCAGCCCCCAGGCTCGGTTGACGCGTCCGCCAAAAGGCGCGTGCAGGATCAACTGCATGCCGCCGCCCTCGTCAAAAAAGCGCTCGGCGACGATGGTGGTCTTGGTGGGAACGGTGCCAAGCACGGCTCGTCCGCTGACGATGTACTGCACCAGTTGCAGCGCGGCACTCTCGCAGATGGCACACTCTTCCATGAGCCACGCCATGGTTGCGGCGACGCGCGGATCTTCGGCAATGACATGCTCGTGGTGGATTCCCGTGGTGCGTTTCGCAATGCAGTCGCGCAGTTCCGCAACAAAGTCGCTCAGCACGTCCGTCCGCTGCGGAGCTTCGCCAAACCAGAACGGTACGTTCGGTGGAGCACCGTGCGCGTCCTCCACCAAGACGCGGCCCTCCTTTTCGACGGTCAGG
>CAXUEW010000230.1:0-5924 GCA_964250115.1 uncultured Terriglobus sp. | reverse complement strand
GGTCGCCCAGCAGTTCGCGCACGAACAGAATGTCCGCGCCTGCCGTGATCTCAGGCCGCAGCGGGCTGTTGTCTGCGAGTGCCTTGTACGCCTTCGCAGGCCGCAGATTGGCGAAGCCGCCGAGTGCCTCACGAATCTTCAGCAGGCCTGCCTCAGGACGTTCGCTCGGTGGCAGCTTGTTGAACTTGTTGTGTCCTACCGCGCCCAGGAAGACGGCGTCAGCGGCAAGCGCGCCTTCTACCGTCGCGTCCGGCAGCGGCGTGCCGTGCGCGTCGATCGCGCATCCGCCGATGAGCAGTGGTGTGTAGTCGAACGTGTGTCCGCCAGACTCAGCAACGGCGTTCAGCACGTTCACGGCTTCCTGCGTCACTTCGGGACCGATGCCGTCTCCGGCGAGTAGTGCAATCTTCAGGTACATAAAAACTCCAGCGTTCAGCGACGCTTCGCGTTGAGCAGGTTAGCGAGTCGGCGTGGGCTAAGCCGTTACCGATTGCGGAACTAGCGCGACGATGTCCTGGTCATAGATGGATTTCTTGCGGTCAGCCAGCGTGGTAAAGCGCGTGTAGACCTGATCGAGATCCTCACGTGACAGGTCGAAGCCGAGTTCTTTGAGCCGATGCTCCAGCGCGCGGCGTCCGCTGTGTTTGCCGAGTACCAGCGTGTTCGCGGCAACGCCGAAAGTAGCGGGCGTCATAATCTCGTACGTCTTCGGATTGGCGAGCATGCCGTGCTGATGGATGCCGCTGGCATGCGCGAATGCGTTCTTGCCGACCACGGCCTTGTTGGGTGCGCAGGCAAAGGAAATGATCTCGTCAAGCAGCGCGCTTGTGGGTCCAATCTGAGATAAGTCAAGATGGTTCGTGAATGGATACGCGTCCTGCCGCACCTTCAGGATGGCCGCAACCTCTTCAAGAGCGGCATTGCCCGCGCGCTCGCCAATGCCGTGCGCGGACACTTCCACCTGCCGCGCGCCGCCCAGCAAGCCGGCCAGCGTGTTGATCGTTGCGAAACCAAGATCGTCATGGCAGTGCGTGGAAAAGATGACGTGCTCAGAACCGGGCACACCTGCGCGCACCGTCTCAAACATGGCGCGGTACTCCGCCGGGGTGGAGTAGCCGACTGTGTCGGGCAGATTGATTGTGGTCGCGCCCGCCTGGATGGCGGCGGAGACGATCTGCAGCAGGAACTCTGGGTCAGAACGTGTCGCGTCTTCCGCTGAGAACTCGACGTCGTCGGTATACGTGCGAGCTAACCGAACGCACTCAGCGGCCTGGTCAAGCGCCTGCGCGCGCGACATGCGCAGCTTGGCTTCGAGATGCAGATCGGACGATGCGATAAAGGTGTGGATGCGATTCGACGCGGCTGGTTCCACTGCCTTTGCGGCACGTTCGATGTCGCCCTGGCGGCAGCGTGCCAGCGCCGCGATGCGCGGCCCCTTTACCTCGCGCGCGATAGCCTGCACCGACGCGAAATCACCGTCAGAGGCAATGGGAAAGCCAGCTTCAATAATGTCAACGCCCAGCGTCGCGAGCTGGTGCGCAAAACGAAGCTTCTCCTCATGGTGCATGGTGCAGCCGGGCGATTGCTCGCCGTCGCGCAACGTGGTGTCGAAGAAAAAGACCTGTTCGGGCGTCGTGCTCATGCATTCCTCTTAGTTGAAGTATAGCGATAAAGTTTGCTTATAGACGGTGATAGCATCATCAGAAATACTTATGCGGGGTTAGAGGCCTTGCCTTGCAGCGGAGCGGCACCCTGGACCTGTTTGCACTGGAAACCTTTTTAGCTGTCGCACAGGAGCGCAGCTTCTCGCGCGCAGCGACCCGTCTGCATCGCACGCAACCTGCGGTTAGCCAGGCTGTCGCCAAGCTGGAAGGCGAACTGGGCGAAGCGCTGTTTGACCGCGCCTCGCGCGACAGCTCCCTGACAGACGCCGGGCAGGTGCTGCGGGAATACGCGCAGAAGCTGCTGAATCTGCGCACGGAGGCGACGCACGCGCTGACGGAGTTGCGGTCGCTGCACAGCGGCACGCTAAATCTGGCCGCAAACGAATACACCTGCCTTTACCTGCTGCCGGTGCTGGACCAGTTTCGACGGGCGCATCCGCTCATCAAAATCAGCGTGCAGCGCTCACTGGCCAGCCGCATTGCAGATGAGGTGTTGCTGCACTCGGTCGAGATAGGCGTGCTCAGCTTCAAGCCGGACGACCGCGCGCTGCGTTCCATTGTGGTCTTCCGTGATGAGTTGGCGTTTGTGGTCAATCCTCAACATGCGCTGGCAGGGAAGCGCTCGGTGTCGATACGCGATCTTGGCAATGAAAACTTCATTGCCCACAATGTGCCGTCGCCGCAGCGCGCGAAGGTGTTTGAGGCATTCCGGCGGCATCGTACGGTGCTGCGCATCGGCGTGGAGTTGCCATCCCTTGAGGCCGTTCGACGCTTTGTTGAGCTTGGCAACGGCGTCGCGCTGGTGCCTGCGCTGACCGTGGAGCGCGAATTGAAAAGCGGCGCCCTGGTGCGGGTGCTGGTGAAGGAATTGCAGATGGAGCGCAAGCTGCGCCTGGTGCATAGACGGGAGGCAAATTTGTCGCACGCCGCGCTTGCCTTCCTTGAGGGTGTCCGCAGTTATTCGGAGAAAGCCGGTGGATCGTACTGCTACCTGGTGGAACGCAGCGAATGATGCCACCGGCACCGAATCGACCGCCCGCCGCTTACTTCCGCAGTGTGGTCAAGGTCTAACGGGTACAATGAAAAGCTGTACGCCGGTTGCCGGAAGCAAACCGCTCCCTACCGATACACGTGACGTCCTGAGGTTGGTCAAACGAATGAAGAAGATGATGTGGATCTGCGCTCTGGCGGCTGGTACCCTGACAGCCCACGCGCAGGAGAGTCGGCAGGACGTGAGCTTAAGTGCACTCGCGAATATCCCTCCCCAGGTAAATGGCAACGGTTCGCAGTTGAATGCGGACATCGCCCTTGGAGCTTTGGCCAGCTACCGCTTCATGCTGACGCCTCGCAGCGCGCTTGAGGCAAATTACAGCTTTTCGCAGTATCAGAGCGACCTGACCAATACCGGTGCCAAGCACTACAGCATCCACACACGCCAGCAGGAGTTCTCCGTCGGCTACGTGTACAGCCGCAACTACCGCAACTACAATCCGTTTGCGGAAGCAGGCGTGGGTGTCATCCAGTTTGCGCCCATCCGCGACTTCAACACAGAGTCGCTCGATGCCAAAAGCCAGATCGCGCTGGGCGGGTTCTTTGGGGCGGGTGTTGCGTATGAAATAAGCCCAAGCTACGACATTCGGGTAGGTTACCGCGGCTTCATCGTCAAGGCCCCCAGCTTCAAGCTGGATAACGACAACTTCAAGACGGGCCGGTATGAAGTGATCTCTATGCCGACCATCGGTATCGCGTACCACTTCTAAACCGCATCGATTGACCGCACACAAGCCCCGGCTCACCGGGGCTTGTTTACTTTATGGCAAAGTTAGAAACGATAAGCCCCGCCCACAGTTACGACCGTGGGTTGCAGTCCGTTGGGCGGAAAGTCGAACCACCGCTGCACTTCGTACTCGCCCCTGGCGTACACGTGGCGTGTCAGGCGGATATCGGCCCCCCCTGCAACCGTGAACATGTTGTAGGCCAGGTTCGCCACACTGTTCGGATAGTTAAAGACGCCGCGGCCATAAGCGGCCCGTACAAAGGGCTCCACAGCACCGTAATGCAGAACATACCTCGGACCTAATTCATAGGTCCGCTCTGAAATTTGATCATCATGTCGTGTATTCACCTGGTGGAACATGAACTCCACCCCTAGATGGGACGAAAAGTCGAAGGTCGCGTAAACCGACCCACCCAGGAACGCATCCTGTGAATAGTCGGACCCGGCAATCGCAAATCCTCCACCAGCCTGAATGGACGCTCGTCGTATGGCTGTTGGGGTCGTCTGCTGGGCGCTGCATGCCGAGGCAATCAGCACGGCTGCGGCACACAGCAACCCGTAAAGACGAACGTGTCGCGACAGCCTTACGGAGTCACGGCCTACGGACGATGGAGATGACATCACACACTTCTGTCCTGATCTATGCACGGGTACCTCTTTGGCGTTGCAGGCGTACAACATTGGGGGAACACCGGCACACCAGCGATCTATTGTGCGCCTTTTCCAGTATTGGCAGCAAAAGGTAAGCCGCCAGTTTGTCCTGGCGGCAAACACTCTTTTCGTACGTGCGTTGCCCTACCGTTGCGGTGGAGTTGCCGGAGTGGTTGGCGCACCGCCGGCTGCTGGCGGCGCGCCGGCTGAAGGTGCAGCCACAGGTGCAGACGTATCGGGTGTAGGTGCGGCAGTCACCGCGCCTGTTGTTCCTGGCGCATTGGCACCGGCAGCCGATGCGGCGGCCGCGGCATCGGCGGGTGTGGCTGGCGCTTTGTAGTAGGCCAGCTTCAGGTATACGGGCGTCACCTCAAAGGGCATCTTGTCGCGCGACGACAGCAGCGGCTCAAAGGCCACATGCATCTGCACCACCTGATCGGTCCATGGATCGTAGCGCAGGAAAGACGAGAGCGGCATGGCTGCGTTCTGTTTCAGGTTCGCCATATCCAGCTTGGATCCCTTGCCCACCAGCGGCTGCAGCCACAGCGTGCGCGTCTTGGGGTCTTTCACCAGCGAGTCACCCAGCATGGGTTCAGTCAACGCGGTCAGCGCCTTGGACCGTTCCTGCAACTGCTCAAGATACAGGCCGAATTGCGCAGCGGCTTCGTTGAGTTCCTTGGGCTGCAGCAGCTCCACCGTCTTCTTTGCGGCTTCCTCGTTATCCCTGTCGGTGTGGTGCATGGGAATGTGCGTGAAGGCAGACGTGTCAGGGAACATCAGGCGGTCGTTGAAGGCGTACTTCGTGTCCAGCCGATGGCCCTGGATGATATGCGCTACCTGAAACGCGAGAATGGCGTACAGGTTGTTGACTTGCTCGTTGCTGTTACCGGGTACGGCGGTGGTGTCAATCAGGCTCTTCGAGATGACGATGGTATTGCCGATTGCAAGCGATTCCAGCGGCTCAGTCAGCAGGGTGCGTACGCGAATGGGCCGTGCCGTCTGGATGTTGTTATAAGCCAGCACGTTATTGGCGATCAGTTCCATGGTCTTGTCGAACTCAGACGGAGCGTCGAGCAGGCCTGCGGAGAAGAGGCGGTTAACCACGTTATCTTCTGCCTGCTGCACCCAGGCGCGCTGCGCGCCCAGTGGCGACACGTCCTGCGCGTCGTTGGATACGTCGGTTGCACCCTGCACCTCGACGTCGACGTTTTCAGCGTCAGCCGCGGGAGCCTTCAGCGCATAACCCCAGATGTGATTGACAGCCTTGAACTTGACAGTGTGCTCGGCGCTGCGCGAGTCGCTCTCTTCCACATAAAAGCTGGTCGGCAGCCACAGGTTTTCCTGCACGTTCGTACGCCACGAATCGAAGTGGTAGTACTCCTTGTAGTCCTTCTGGGTACCGGCAAACGAACCGTTGAAACGCACCACGTTGCCGTTCCGGCGCTCGACCCATACGCGCCCGAAGAAGCGACCGCGCTTGCTGCCCTTGGCGGGCTCCACGTCGAAGACCATGGTGGGTACGGACCCGAGAAAGTCGTTCCGCACAAAACCAAAGTTGTACTCATTGCGATCGAAGCCGTGGGCATCGATCAGGATCATCTGGATGAAGCCCGTCTCGTTGAACTGCAGGTGCAACTGTCGGTTAAGGCTGGTGATGTATGAAAGCGAGTTCTTGAAGAAGCCGAGCTTGCCCGTCGCCTTGTGGCTGTCGTCTGTCTCGTACACGTCGCCGTTCAGAACTTTCTTGAAGTCGACACGGCCAAGGAAGTGTTCGTCTGACTCCGGAATCTGCAACATGGCAGGATCCGGCTTCATGTTCTGGATGTAGGTTT
>CAXUEW010000229.1:0-5962 GCA_964250115.1 uncultured Terriglobus sp. | reverse complement strand
GTGAGTACACACGATCTGCAATGCGATGACATAGCCGCGCGGATGTATGCTGAGGCTCTGCGAGGTCCGGGTTGAGCTACATCGAACGGTGGAACAGCATGCCCGCGAAGGTTGCCGCAGACGACGTTCTGCCCTGCTGCGGATCGCACGCGTGGGCGTCGGCGCTGGCAGCGCAGCGTCCGCTCTCGACCCTGCAGGAATTGCTGGCGGCGAGCGATGCAGCATGGTGGTCATTGCCAGAGGAAGACTGGCGCGAGGCGTTCGACAGCCATCCCCGCATCGGTGAGCGGCATGCCCAAGGCGTTGTCACGGAGAAGTCCCTGGGCTGGAGCGGCAGCGAGCAAAGCGGGGCGATCACGGGTAATGACATCGCCGCAAAACTCGCCGATGGCAATCGTGCCTATGAAGAAAAGTTTGGCCGCACCTTTATCATCCGCGCCACCGGCAAAAGCGCGGCAGACATCCTCCTGATCCTCGAACACCGCATGGGCAACACCGCAGAAGCCGAGCTACAGGAAGCAGCCGAGCAGCAGCGCGAGATCACTCACATCCGCCTGCAGAAATGGCTTGCAGAGCACGAGGAGACGCAGGCCTGATGGGCATCTCGACACACATTCTGGACACCTCCACCGGCAGGCCCGCAAGCGGCGTCGCCGTGGAACTGGACCGCAACACCGAAGGCGAATGGCAGACACTGAACGCTGTTGAGACAGACGCGGACGGGCGCGTGAAGTACCTGCTGCCAGAGGGTGAGGCCATGCTGCCGGGCCTGTACTGCGCGCGCTTTGCGACGGGCGTCTACTATGCACGCGAGGCGCTCGACGGCCTGTACCCCTTTGTTGAAATTACTTTTGTCGTGAAGCCCGGTGAAAACCACTACCACATACCGCTGCTGCTTACAGCCAACGGCTACACAACGTATCGTGGCACTTAGTTCTTCTAAGACCGAAGACGGGCAGGAACATGGCAAGACTTGCAGAAAATCAGTACGGCAAAACGGGTGTACGGCTGCTGAAGGTGTCGCGGCGCAACGGCGTGCATACCGTGCACGAATGGACCGTGCGCGTTCTGCTTGAGGGTACTTTCGACCACACCTTCCTCACCGGCAGCAACGCCGAACTGCTGACGACGGACACCATGAAGAACACCGTCTACTCGCGCGCAAACGAATCCAAAGCCGAGTCAATGGAGGATTTCGCGGAAGAGTTGACGGGCTTCCTGCTTGGCCGCAATCCGCGGGTGTCGTCCGTTGAAGTTCACATCGCACAGGCCATGTGGAAGCGCCTGACCATTGGCGGCGAACCCCACCCCGACAGTTTCATGCGGGGATCGGACGAAACGCAGACAGCCACACTGCGCCGCACGCAGACAGGTGAACGGAGCCTCACATGCGGCTTCGAAAACATGGTGGTGTTGAAGACCGCGAACAGCGGTTTCGAAGGCTACTTAAAGGACGACCTGACCACGTTGAGAGAGACAGCAGATCGCCTGCTGGGCACCTCCATCTCAGCAGAGTGGATCTACACCGGCGCCGTGGGGAACTACAACGCGCTGCGCAATCGCATACGCGAGTCGATGCTGAACACGTTTGCAGGGCACGCTTCGAAGTCGGTACAGCAGACGCTGTTCGCTATGGCCGTAGAGGCTCTGGCTGGCGTTCCTGAACTGCTTGAAGTTACGCTAACGATGCCGAACATCCACAATATTCTCGTAGACCTGAAGCCGTTCGGCCAGACTAACAACAATGAAATCTTCATGCCGATCAGCGACCCCAGCGGCTACATCCACGCACGCGTGACACGCAATTGAGCGACTTCACTTCAGCCGCAGAACTGGTCATCACGCGTTGCCGCGAACTCGCGCGCATCACCGACGTTCCGGGTGAGACGACACGTACATTTCTGTCGCCTGCAATGCGTCGCGCCAATGACCTAATGGCGTCGTGGATGCGGCAGGCAGGCCTGAATGTCGGCATGGATGCTGCCGGAAACCTGCGCGGTGTTCGAGCCTCAACAGCCGTCGATGCAGGAACCTTTGTGCTTGCATCGCACCTTGATACCGTGCCGAATGCAGGTGCGTTCGACGGCCCTCTGGGTGTGCTGCTGGCGCTGGCCGTGGTGGAACAACTCGGAGCAGATGCACTGCCCTTCCACATCGAAGTGATTGGCTTCTCTGAGGAGGAGGGCGTGCGCTTTGGCATGCCGTTTATCGGGTCACGAGCGCTCGTCGGAACGCTGGATGAAGCAATCCTGAACCGCAGAGACACAGCCGGGATAAGCGTGCGTGAGGCCATGAGCAGCTACGGTCTGGAGGAAGCGCAATTGCCTCTGGCCGTGCTCAAGAAGCCCCTCGGCTATCTCGAGTTCCACATCGAGCAGGGGCCGGAACTGGACAGCGAGGGCTTGCCGCTTGGTGTGGTGGAAAGCATCGCTGGGCAGAGCCGCTACACGCTCACCTTTACCGGCGCAGCAAATCACGCGGGCACAACGCCCATGCGTTTGCGGCACGACGCCATGGCCGCCGCTGCGGAGTGGATCGTCGAAGTGGAACGCTACGCGACCGCAACAGCAACGCTGGTAGCTACGTGTGGGTCGGTCGTGACCCTGCCCGGGGCGGAGAATGTCATCGCAGGTGAAGTGCATGTCTCGTTTGATGTGCGGTCACCCAACGACCAGACGCGCGAAGACGCAGCCGTGCATCTGCTGCAGGCTGCTGCGGATGCCGGTGCGAAGCGCCGTGTCGCCGTGCGCAACGAGTTGAAGATGCGACAGGCCGCAGTCCCGCTGGACATGGGCTTGCTGCGCCTGCTGGAGGACGCCGTGGACAGCACGGGCGCGCCGATTCGGCGCATGGTCAGCGGGGCAGGTCATGATGCCATGATCGTCGCGCCGCACATGCCTGCGGCCATGCTGTTTCTGCGCACGCCGGGCGGTGTCAGCCACCATCCCGCGGAAGCGGTTTTGCCGGGCGATGTGGAACTTGCGCTGCAAACGGCTGTCGCGTTTGTCCGCGCTCTTAGCGCGAAGGAGGCACAGCCATGAGCCTGCACCATCTGGGCGAGACCCGCAGCCGCCGCACCGCGGACCACCTGCTGCAAACGCCCGACACGTTTGTGTGGGCCCCGTTGCCGGGCATGGTGAACGGTACGGCATGCGTCCACGCCGCACCCGCGCTGGGCGCAGCGTTCGCTATGTACACCGCGCTGCTGCAGCCCGGCGGCTCGCTTGGTCCTGCCGTTGGATCGCGGCTCATCTACGTGCTTGAGGGCATCCTGCACCTGCACATCGGCGAACGGAGCTATACGCTAGGCGAAGGTGGCTATGCTTTCGTTCCGCAGGCACTGCCGCATATCCTTGAGGCACAGGCATGCATCACGCGTGCGATCGTGATTGAAAGACACTACCTGTCTATGCCGAATGTTGCCGCGCCGGAACCAATCATTGGGAGCGAAGGCAGCATACCCGGCACGCCGCTGAACGGCGACGAAGGCTTGCTTGTACGCGCGCTGCTGCCGCCGGACGACCCGCGCTTCGACTTCGCCGTCAACACCATGGAGTACCTGCCCGGCGCATCGCTCAGCCTGGTGGAGTTGCACGTCATGGAACACGGCCTGCTGATGCTGGACGGCGAGGGCATCTACCGGCTGGGCGACGTGTGGTGTCCCGTCACAAAGGGCGACTTCATCTGGATGGGGCCGTTCTGCCCGCAGTGGTTTGGCGCGCTGGGCAAGCGGCCCGCACGCTACCTGATCTACAAAGACTGGAACCGGCACCCGCTGGGCGAGGCGCCCGCACGATGAACCTGCAGGTGGATACAGAGCGGCTCGTCCGCGAGATGAACACGCTGGCAGGCTTCACGGATACGGAGCAAACCGGTCTGCCGGAACAACGAGCCGTGACCCGAATCGTCTTTTCTGAGCATGACCTGCAGGCCCGCGCCTGGCTGAAGTCGCTCTATGCGGAAGCGGGTCTCTTGGTCCGGGAGGATGCGGTCGGCAACACTTTTGCGCGATGGGCGGGATCGGAGCCGGACCTGCCTGCGGTCGGCACCGGGTCACACACGGATGCCATTCCGCATGCGGGCATGTATGACGGCACGCTGGGCGTGCTGGGCGGTCTGGAGGCGGTCCGGACCCTGCAAAGTGCTGGCGTGCAGCCGCGGCGTTCCATCGAGTTGCTGATGTTTACCTCGGAAGAACCCACGCGCTTCGGCATCGGATGCCTTGGCAGCCGCCTGCTTTCGGGCACGCTCGATAGCGGAGTCGCCGATGACATGCGTGGAACGGACGGGCTTTCGCTTCGCGAAACGCGTTCAGCCGCTGGCTTTGCGGGTGATCTCGCCTCAGTACGACTGCCCCGCGAGACCTACAGCGCGTGGGTCGAGCTGCACATTGAGCAGGGTCCGCTGCTGGAGCGTGACGGCATTGCCATCGGCGTGGTCACGCACATCGCCGCACCCGCCAGCTACCGCTTCAACCTGCAAGGCGTGGGCGGACATGCGGGCGCGTTGCTGATGCCGGATCGCCGCGATGCACTGTGCGCCGCGGCAGAGGTCATCCTTGCGGTGGAGCTCGCCGCGCTGTCCACCGGCGTGGTCGATACGGTTGCTACTGTGGGTGTGGTCAAGGTGCATCCGGGCGCGGTCAACAGCGTTCCCAGCCGGATTGAGCTGCAACTGGACCTTCGCGATATCGATCCAGTGCGGCGCGAAGATGTTATGCAGCAGATTCGCGCAGCCTGCCGCGACATCAGCGACCGGCGTGGCGTGCAGATTACCGAAGAGACGATCAACGCCGACCCACCCGCAACCTGTTCGGAAGCCTCTCTGACCGCCATTGAAAACGCCTGTGAGCAAACCGGGCTGACACACAGGCGCATGGTCAGCCGTGCTTACCATGACTCGCTGTTCATGGCGCAGATTGCACCGGTGGGCATGATCTTTGTGCCATGCCGCGGCGGCGTAAGCCACAGGCCGGACGAATACACTGCGCCCTCAGCCATGGAAAATGGCGTGCGCGTGCTTGCGGAAACGCTCTGCACCCTGGCTACTTGATCATGGCCTTGTTCTCGGTCAATCCTGCCATGGCCCGTGTCTCCAAAGCGGCTTCCACCAGTTCTATCCGTCAGACGGGCGACGAAGGAGATGTGAGATCCCGCTGTCTTGCGCCTCTGTATCACGCAGCAAAGGCCGGGTTGATGTCAGCCCGGCCTTTGCTTTGGATCCTCGTTAGAAATTGAACGTGGCCTGCAAGGTAATCGTGCGAACCGCCGCGCTGCTGCCACCGGGACCACCGCCCTGTAAGGAGAGCGACCGGCCAAACAGGTTTTTGGACGGGTCAGGGTTATAGGAAGACAGCGTTCCATTTGGCGTTGCGTAGGGAACGTAGTTGAACAGGTTCTGAATCTGCGCACCGACATTCAGGGTGTACTTCTTGCCGGAGTTGATGCCGCCGCCAAATCCGCCGCCGGGACCGCCGCGCGGTCCACCGCCACCGCGTCCGCCACCGCCGCCAGGAGGCGGTCCACCGGCACCAGGTCCGCCCTGGTCACCACCACGCCCGTTACGCGCTGCTGCCCGTTCGCCAAAGCCGAAGACCTTGACCGCACGAAGGTTGAAGCTGACGTTTGAGGGTCCGGTGCAGTATCCCGGCGTCACACGGTTTGCATTGCCAATACCGACCGCAACAAAGTCAGTTGCGGTCTTGCAATTACCCGAAACCCCGTTTGCAAAGCCCGCGCGATCGTTCGTCACGGTGTCGCCGTTTAGGTCCGTTCCTGTAGTGATGTTGTAGAAGTTACCCGAGTTCACGCTGAGAAAAGGGCTTAGGTTCAGCTTGAAAGGTGCCTGCCAGTTGCCGAACAGGAACACACGGTTTCGCTGGACAAACAGGGCACGGCCATAGTCTGTCCGCGGATTAAGGCTGTCCGTGGGAAAGCTGTCGGCGCCATTTGCATTCGACTTC
>CAXUEW010000228.1:5142-5984 GCA_964250115.1 uncultured Terriglobus sp. | reverse complement strand
AGTAGCAGAGGGAAATGTGGCGGAAGAATGGCTCGGAAGTGGTGAGTGTTCCACGTGGAACATTCTGCTTGTGCCCGGCTCAGTGTGCCACTACCGCAAGATCTTATGTTCCACGTGGAACATGCAGTCCCGCGTCTGGCGAACAAGCCTGCCAGGACTCAGCGGAATCACGACCTCGTCCGCGGTTTGCCATCCCGGCAGGACCGTAGCGCCTTCCTGCCCGCTGTAACGCAGCAGGCTGCCGCCGGCGACCACGCGCTGAGCTGCAAGCACTGTCATGCGTTCACTGTCATCGACTGCACGCATGATCACCACGTCAAACCGCCGATCAGCGGGTATGTTCTCTACCCGGTCTGCCCACACGGTGCACTTCAACTCGAGGGTACGAACGGCTTCGCGCAGGAAGCTCGCCTTCTTGCCCTGTGACTCCGCCAGCGTTAGGGCCGCGGTCGGCTGTGCAAGCTGCAGCGGTATACCGGGAAAGCCCGCGCCCGTGCCAAAATCGAGCACCGTCGCGCCGGGCTGAACGAAACGCGCTGCCAGCAGGCTCTCACCCACCTGCCGCTGCACAATCTGCTCTGGATCGCGAACGGCTGTTAGATTCGTGCGGGTGTTCCAGCGCAGCAGCAGGTCCAGGTACGTGGAAACACTCGCATACAGGGTGGGCGGCAGCGTCAGGCCCTCCACATAGGGCATCAGCAGGCTGGCGATGCGGTCTTCCTTCAGGGTCTGCATCGGTCAGAACCGGCGGCGGCCACAAATGCTTTGAACAATGCGCGCGAAGCGTCGCTGGTCTCCCGCGTCCGCTCCGGGTGCCACTGCACGCCCAGCAGCCAATGGTC
>CAXUEW010000228.1:3503-5132 GCA_964250115.1 uncultured Terriglobus sp. | reverse complement strand
TCTGATCCTTCCAGCGCCTCGATCAAGCCGTCGTCCGGGCAGCGTGCAGCCACCCGCAGCCGTTCACCGGCGATGCCAACTGCCTGGTGATGGCTGGAATTCACAGGCAACCGGCCAAACTCATCCTCCACGGCCTGAAAATCGTGTGCCTGCCTGACGCTTGCGCCAAGACGGCTGACCGTATTCACCACGGCAGTATGCGCGGTCTGCACGGCGCGTCCGGCACGGTGGTTCACCGGCAGGGGCAGCACGTCCTGAATCAGCGTGCCGCCGTAGTGCACGTTCATGGATTGCAGGCCCAGGCAGATGCCCAGCAGCGGCGTTCTGGAACGTTCCGCCGCTTCCAGCAAGGCGCGGTCGGTTTGCTCTCGCAGCGGGTCAGGTTCGGCAGACGCGGGATCGCGCGGATGGCCGTAGCGGGATGGGTCTACGTCCGCGCCGCTGCCGGGCAGCAGGACGCCGCCGGCTGAGTCCACCATGGCCTGCAGTTCAGCGGCGGAGTGGGTCAGGGCCACGCGCACAGGTTCGCCGCCTGCCGCGGTAATGGCTGTCGCGTACTCTGGCCAGCACTGCGCGTTATAGGGTTCGTCGAAACTGGTCGGTGTTGGTATCAGGATACGGGGGCGCTGCATGGCCAAAGTTTACGCCGGTTCGGCAGGTGTGCTGGGTGCCGGGGCTGTATCAAACACCTTTGCCTCGCTGGCAGGCGCTGTTTCCGGGCGCATTAATTCAGAGTGCCGGTAATACTCCGTGGCGATGGCATCGAGCGCCTGCCGGGTCAGAGCGTCTGCATCGCGTGTCGTCAAGCCGACTGTAGAGATGGGTTCGCATGCAACCAGCAACAGGGGACGCGGTGCCAGGTGGTAGGTGTGCATGGGCAGCAACTCGTAGGTTCCGACCAGGGCTAGGGGTACCAGCGGCACCTGAGCCTTGATCGCCATGAAGGCCGCTCCCGCCATGAACTGCCGGATGTGGCCGTCTGACGAGCGGCTACCGTCTGGGAAGATGAGGATTGGCATGCCTGATTTCAGCGTGGCCACGCCGCGCATCAGACCGGCAACCTGCGAACGCATGCTGGACTGGTCGATGGGTACCTGCCCTGACCGAGTCAGGTGCCAGCCGACGAACGGGTAGCGGAACAGGTAGTGGTTCGCCAGGATGCGGAACTGGAAGGGCAGGCTGCCGAAGAGGGCGGGCGTGTCCATGTAGCTGAGGTGATTGCTGGCGAAGACCGCAGCGCCAGGCAGGCTCAAATATTGCGGATTGACCACGCGTACCGGCGAAAGCGCGATGCCAAGCATCAGCCGGGCCCAGAAGTGTGCTAGGGCGTGTTGCTGGCGACCGGACTTATCCCAAAGCGAACACAGCAGCGACAACGTTCCGCATGCAACGGTGACGAAGATCATCAGCGGAATGAAGAGGAGATACGACGCCCAGGGCAGCAGGCGGCTTTTCCATGAAGGCTTTGCGAGGTTCATGCGTTCTGCTCCGCCAGCCAGGCCTTCACTTCGCCCACCAGGTAGACCGAGCCGGAAACGATCACGCTGCATCCACTCGCAGAGGCCAGTGCCATGGCGTCTGCAACCGAGTCGCAAGCTGTCACTTCCGTTAGCAGGTCAGCCGCCACTG
>CAXUEW010000228.1:0-3493 GCA_964250115.1 uncultured Terriglobus sp. | reverse complement strand
CACTGCTGAAAGTTGGTCGAGGGAGGCCGCGCGCGGGCTCTGGATGGGTGTAATCAGGATGCGGTCCCCTGGTTCCTCAAACAGCGGGAACAGGATCTGTGCCATCTCCGCGACGGACTTGTCACGGAGCGCAGAAAAGATCAGCGTGCGCGGCGCGGGCAACGTGCCTTCGCGGAATGCCCGGGAGAGGTGTGACCGTAGCGTCCAGGCTCCAGCCGGGTTGTGCGCGACATCCAGCAGCAGCGTGCCGCCACGTGGCAGTAGTACCAACTCAAGCCGGCCGGGCCAGCGCGTCTGCCGAATCCCATGCTCGACGGCGAACCGCGATATTTTTGTAAATCCTTCATTCGACGAGAGATAGTAGCTTGTTGCGATCGCCAGGGCAACATTCCGGCGCTGGTGCTCGCCCGGCAAGGGAGTCTCCACGAGCAGCGTTTCGCCCGCAAAACGTACCGTGTAGGAAGCGTTGCCGGCCTCGCGCAGCGGCAGGTAATCGGCCGCGTTCAGACCGGTGACTTCGTTGGCCACTGCAATCTCGCCGATGGCGGCGTTCGCCTCCGGGTGCTGTGGCAACGTAATCAGCGTCCCGCCCGGACGCAGGATTCCAGCCTTCTCGCGTGCGATCTCAGTCAGGGTGCTACCCAGCCATTCGGTGTGGTCGAGTGCAATGTCGGTGATCACGGACGCGAGCGGGTCGACAATGTTCGTCGCGTCCAGGCGTCCACCCAGACCCACCTCAAGGACGGCAATCTCAACCTCGGCTTCGGCGAAGGCAAGGAACGCGAGTGCGGTCACAACCTCAAAAAAGCTGGGTGCGTGAGGCAGCTTACCTTCGGAGACCAGCCGGTTCGCCGTGTCGTCCACCTGGAAGTAAAGCCGCGCAAAGGTGTCGTCATCGATCTCAGTCAGCGAGTTGGTACCGGCGGGACCGCGCGCAATCTGTACTCGCTCGTTCACCCGGACGAGGTGTGGCGAGGTGTACAGGCCGGTGCGGTAGCCGGCCACGCTCAGGATGCTGGCCAGCGTGGCCGCGGTCGATCCTTTGCCGTTGGTGCCCGCGATCAGCACGGAGGGGAAACGCTTCTGCGGATCGCCCAGGCCGGCGGCCAGCACACGCATGTGGTCCAGGTCGAACTTGCGACGGGGCGTGCCGGGTGCGGGGGCCGCCAGCTCTCCGCTCAGCGCGTACAGGTGTTCCACGGCAGCCGCGTAAGACATAGCCATGATTGTAGTCAGGTGCGCGAACGGCATGAATCCTGCTACTTTGGGCAACATACCCGCAGGAGCCAATTTCACCATGCCGCAGTCGCCGAAACTCTCGCTGGACACCTGGGCCGTTGTGCTGTCGCTGCTGCTGGCCCTGCTGGTGCGCCTGAACGTCATCCGCGTGGTGGCCTGGTAATGGACGAGACCACGCTGCCGCTGGAACACGCCGCGGACCGGCCCCACGCGCGATCTGCTGCCGGCCGTCTGCTGGAGCTGCTGCCGGGCATCCTGCTGCTATTTGCCGTTGGTTATGCGGGGAAACTCATCGAGCAAAGCATTGGCCGCTACGGCAAGGCGCACCACCAGGCGCTGCCCAACATTGAGTACGTCATGTGGGCCATCCTGATCGGCGTGTTCATCACGAATGTCTTTGGCCTGCCGCGCGTCTTTCGCGCGGGCGTGGCCACGTACGAGTTCTGGCTGAAGGCCGGCATCATCCTGCTGGGCGCGCGTTTTATCTTTGGCGACATGCTGCGGCTGGGCGGTGTTTCACTGCTGCTGGTGTTCGTCGAGCTGGCACTGGCGCTGACGTTTATGACCTACCTGGGCCGTGCCTTCCGGCTGTCGCCCAAGCTGGTGACGCTGCTGGCCGTGGGTTCGTCGGTGTGCGGCGTCTCGGCGATCATTGCCACGCAGGGTGCCATCGACGCGGACGAGGAGGACTCCTCCGTGGCCATTGCGGCCATCCTGCTGCTGGGCGCGCTGTCGCTGTTCGTGTTTCCGCTGGTCGGCCATGCGCTGCACATGAGCGACCACGCCTACGGCCTGTGGACCGGCCTCGCCGTCGACAACACGGCAGAGGCGACGGCGGCGGGCGCGCTCTACTCTGACGCGGCGGGCAAGTTCGCGGTGCTGGCCAAGACGTGCCGCAACGCGTTGATCGGCTTCGTGGTGCTGGGTTACGCGATCTACTGGTCGAGCCGCGGGCAGGCTGCCGCCATCGGCAACAAGGGCGCGTTTCTCTGGCGTAAGTTTCCAAAGTTTGTGCTGGGTTTTCTACTGATCTCAGCGCTGGCAACAGCGGGCGTCTTCAACAAGCCGCAACTGCTAGCGCTGGGCAATCTCTCACGCTGGGCATTTTTGCTGACCTTTGCGGGCGTGGGTTTGCGGACCAGCTTCAAAGACCTGTCGAAACAGGGCGCGCGGCCGTTTGTGGTGGGCGCGATCGGCGAGATTGCGATTGCGGTGATTACGCTGGGGCTGGTGATGGGTGCGGACCACTACTTCAGTTTGTAGCTGGCAGCAACATGCGACAGCTTCGCATCGTCATTTCATCCCTATGCTCGTCATCCTGAGCGAAGCACGCAGTGCGCAGTCGAAGGACCTGCTTTCCTTCCGGGCTGCAGTGCTGCTCCGGGAAGACAGCAGGTCCTTCGACTCCGCTGCGCTGTGCTCAGGATGACGAGCAGTAAGGCAGCGCTGCGCTTCAGGATGACGGGCGTTGTGGGATGACGGGCTACCGCGGCGGCTTGCGCTTGTTCGTCTTGTCCACCTTGGCGGCATCCAATCGTTCGCCCAGCGCGGCGAATTCTGGCGTGGGACCGTTCCATCGAAGCTGGTCAACGTTCTCAAACAGCGGAATGTCGCAGCGCAGCGTGGCCAGGTCGCGAAATAGAAGCGCCTTGTCCCACTGTGAACGCAACGTGTCCGACAGGCCTGCAGGATTGTTCACATTCACCTGCCACTCTCGCGGGTCCTGCGGAATGGCTTCGAAGTGGCCATACTTCATCAGCACGGCAGCGGCTGACTTTGCGCCCCATCCGCGCAGGCCGGGATAGCCGTCGGCGGCGTCACCCACCAGCGCAAGGTAGTCGGGAATGGATGCAGGTGGCACGCCGAACTTCTCGATTACGCCAGCCTCATCGCGCTCCACGCGTTTGCGGCGGTCAAGTTGAACCACCCGCGATCCGCGCACGCATTGCGCCAGGTCTTTGTCGGGCGTGCAGATGACGATGCGGTCAACGCGAGCGTCTTTTTCGGCAAGTGCAGCCGCTGATGCGAGCGCGTCGTCCGCTTCCACCTCAACCATGGGCCAGACCACCACGCCGAGCGCTCGCAGGGCGTCCTCCAGCAGGGCGAATTGTGAGAACAGGTCCGGGTCAATGCCTGCGCCAGTCTTGTAGCTCGGCCAAAGATCGTTGCGGAACGACTCAATGACGTGGTCCGTGGCGACACCCATGTGGGTTGCGCCCTCCTTCACCATGGACAGCACGGACGCCAGAACGCC
>CAXUEW010000227.1:0-5990 GCA_964250115.1 uncultured Terriglobus sp. | reverse complement strand
CCTTGGATGTTCCAGCGGTGTGGTCGTCGGGGAGCCACAGGATTGTCAGATTTGGAACCTGGTTGGCTGCATCCAGCCGCTGAAATTCTTTGATCCAGTAATCGGCACGGTACTGGTCCGGGATGTCCAAATTGAATGGTGGAAAATGGGGATCCATGATCTTTGCCGCCGACGGAATTGCGGACGTTACATGAATCGCGTCATCCGGAACAACGCAATCGGACACCGGTGCCTTGCCTTCCTTGCAAAGCGAAGTTCTGTAGAAGTCGCTCCAGGTATAGGCCGATCCGTCGGGCTTACGGGCGACGGTTGTGCCGCTGCTCCATTCGCCGTACAACCTTGCGGTAAGTCCCATCGCTGCGACTTCCGTCCACAGGAAGCCCTTGGGAGTATTCGTAAGTGCGTCCTCTGCCTGGCCGCCTGGATAAGAACGAATCCAATCGGGGGAGAGAATGTCATTGGAATAAAAGGATCCAGACATGCCGATCCATGGGTGTCCGTCCGCGGATTGCCGGCTGGGTGCGTAGACGTTATCCAGCAGTGGGAATCGTTTCACCAGCGCATGCTGATTCGGCAAGGCAGAAGCAAAAATTGCAAGCTCGCGCGATCCATTGCCCCAGGCAACGTCGCCTAGCATCTGATCGTAAGTTCGGTTTTCCTTGATGATGAGGAAGACATGCTTGATCAGCGAAGGTTCGCCGATATGCTTCGGAACTGCCACCGGCAACGCGTGCGGGTCAATGAACTCTTTACCCACTTCGATGTTCGTCGTCAGGTTCCAATGATTGTTTTCGAAGACCTGTTTGCTGAACGCCGTTAGCGCACTGGCGTTTGGCTCGGGAATCAAGTTCACGACGCCCATGTCGGCATGGGTGTTATATCCCACCACACCATCCTTAAGGGTGGTGCTGCCCCGTGATCCTAGCCCCTTGTCATCTGCAACGACGAGCTGCTTACGAGTTTTGTCATACGAGATTGAGGTGGGGAAGTAGGCCGTTGGAATATAGCCAAGCACCGGGTTGGCATCGCGTCCCTGCAGATAGACCACGGCGACGGCGTTTGCCTGGCCCAGTGTGACATACGCTCTGCCGTCGTCCGTCACTGCAACACCATTGGGGCCTGAACCAAAGACGCCGCCAGCGATTGGCACACTTAGATCGATCGTCTTCACGACCTCGTTGGTTGCAAGATCGATGATGGACAAGCTGTCACTGTACGCGTTCGCAACATACAGACGGGAGCCTGCGATCGTCATGCCGGCCGGATGAAGCCCTACTGGAATCGACTTGATCTGCTTCTCTGCGGTCAGATCGACCACGGACACGGTACCAGACAGAGTAAAAGCATCGGTCCGGTCCACCACAATGGCTGTGCCGTCAGAATCGTTGGTAAAGTCTTCGGATGTTGCAGGCCGTCCACCTTCATTGCTGACATAGGCATAGTTGCCCCGGACAACAACGCTATTAGGAACGTTGCCAACCGGAATCTGCCCGATAAGCTTTGCAGGGGAAGAAGCCAGATCGATGACGCCCAAAGTGTTTGCCGCATTCAAAGCGACATAGGCACGCTTATTGTCTGTTGAAAATGCGATACCGCCGGGATTGATGGCTTTTGCATTGTGGTACTGACGTCCGTCCACCGGCGGTGGAGGCAGACTCACTCTCTGCTCGTCACTCAGCAGGCCTGTCTTCTTATCAACTTTTGCGATGGAGATGTAGTTATTGTCCTGGCTGAAGAGCAGCTTCGATCCATCGGCAGAGTACGTGACGCCCGCAAACGAACCAGCGCTGCGATCTTTGATCGATGCAGCCGCTTCACCCTTTGGGAGGAACCGCTGCAGCACCTGCCCCGTCTGCGTATCCAACACAATGATGGGCTGCGGCGATCCCATCAGCAAGACAGCAGCGGTGTGCGTGAGTCTGCCCGGATTCAGCGCGACCGCTTTCGCGCGCACGGGAGAACCCAGTTCGATGAGCTTGCCGGCCGGTGTCAGGGTCTGATTATCAGAGACCACGATGGACCCGTCTCTCTGCGGCCCGACGGTTCGCTCCGGACTGTCTACCTGCGACTGACCATGCCTGACCTCACCCTTCGTGCCGGTGCCGACAATCTCATCTTTTGGAGGAGCGACATTGAAGTCCGGGTTGCTGACGGGGGGACGCGGGGTCTGAGAAAGAGTCATTGATGCGCCTGCGAGCAGCAGCAGAGCAGCCGCATTCACAGCGCGGTAGGTATAGGCAACGGTTGATCGCACTCGGGTCCCCTGCACCCTATATACATCAGCCTGCAGCCTTGCCACATCCGCGGCAGTGTAAATACAAGTGTGCGCTCCGCAATATCCAGTGATGGGAGCGAAAAAGCAGAATCCAAAGACCGCTAAGTTTTCGCGAAGGACGCGATGTGATGACGACCCGGCTCCATGCCTGATTCAGTATCCTTGTGCTCAAGCATCGCGACCTTCGCGTTAATCCTTTGCGGCCTTCGCGTTCTGCTCCAGGGTTCTACCGAACCATCTGACTTTGCAGTTCGTCCGCACGTCATTTAGCTGCGTCGGCGATCAAGGATCTCGAGTTTGACGTTTGCCAAGCCCTGCTCAAGCATGCCGATCTCGCGCGCGGCGGCAGAAGACAGGTCAATCACACGGCCCGGCGACAATGCACCACGGTCGTTGATGCGGACGATGACCGAACGCATGGACCGAAGGTTGGTTACGCGCACTACTGTGCCAAGCGGCAGGGATTTGTGGGCGGCCGTTAGATCTGCCTCGTCATAGGCCTCGCCGGATGCGGTCTTGCGGCCGTTCCAGACCGAGCCGTACCAGGATGCGATGCCTGCGAGGGGATTGATGCGGAGATGCGCCAGCAGCCGGTGAGGAGTCGCCGGGAGCAGCGCAGGGGGTGCCGGTGGATTCGGCGCTGGAGCCAGCGGCTCGATTGAGGCATGTAAATCCACCTGGTACGCCACGTGTGTGGCCAGTGCCGTGAAGCCGGCTGCTGCGGTGGCGACGGCGGAACCTGCGGTAACCGCGATGGCGAACGCAAGCTGACGGCGGCGGCGTGCCAGACGCAGCAGGGCACGGGCATGCAGCAGGTTGCGCGGGATGAAACGCGAAAGTGGGTGAGAGTTGGCCGGACTCGCCATGTTGTGGCGCGGACGGACGGTGGCTGTGGACTGGTCCGAAACGGTTTCGGTGAAGTCGATCAAACAGTTACCTGCGAGATGGAAGGCGACCTGCCGAGCATCCCAGTTGCAACCGGTTCGCAAATGATCGCGCAGGCCGGTGCGGTGCTGGTCACAGGATTGTCTGTTGCCGGTCTTCGAATCGTCTGCCAAAGCTGGCAGACAGATGGATCGACTCGAACAGATCTCCTGAACTCTGCCGTCTTTCTTCTGTCTTCTTTCCTTCGGGAATGTTTGGGCGCTCTTGGCGGCGCTTTGCCAGACTGCCGGACCCATGGGGTCTCGGGCGATGCCTGCCACGCCGCCCCGCAGGGCTTGAACGTGGCGTGGTCCAGTCCGACATCTCAGGCTTTCCGGTTGGGGAAAGCGGAGCGATCGTGCCCGGCCACCTGAAGATTCTACCCCTTTTCCGCCGTCGGGAAAGCAAAAAACGTCCTGCGCTTGAATGTGGCGCGGAAGGTCGTGGCCGCCGCACCGGGCTGTAGGCTCGTTTACGATGGAGTCCTGAGGGTTTTATGGATACATCGTTTGCCGCGCGCCGCGCAGAGGATATCGCGCTCGATCTGCTGAAATTTATCGCTTCCACCACCAACGTTGTGAAGAGCGGCGGCAGCGGAACCCCGGGTTTCGCGAGCGGATCGGTCGTCAAGGGCGAGGACCAGGTCACCCAGTTGCTCGACCTGTATGGCCGCTGCCGTAAAGCCGTCGAGGCCGGAACCAAGTAGGTGCAAGACACCCAGGATGAGGCCCCGCTGCGGGTTGTGGTGATCGGTGCGGGTGCGTTTGGGCGCAACCATCTCCGTGTCTACCGGTCCCTGGGCGAGCCAACGGTCCGGCTGGTAGCCTGTGTCGATCCGAATCTAACCGCGCGCGATGCCGTTGCTCGCGAGTACGCGATTCCGGTCTTCGATTCAGTGGCATCCCTGCTAGCGGAAAATATCGTTCCTGACGCGGCCAGCGTCTGCACGCCGACCGTGCACCATGCTTCGGCAGCCATCGAGCTGCTGCGTGCGGGCGTGGACGTTCTGATCGAAAAACCCATCGCAGCTTCGCTGGAGGAGGCCGACGCCATGCTTGCGGTTGCCGTCGAATACCGCCGCATCGTGCAGGTGGGACACCTTGAGCGATTTAATCCGGCGGTGACAGCCGCCATGCCGCTGCGCAACCGGCCCATGTTTTTTGAGTCGCACCGCCTTAGCGTGTTTACACCGCGGTCGCTCGATGTGGACGTGGTGCTGGACCTGATGATCCACGATCTGGACGTGGTGCTGACCTTGGCCGCGTCACCGGTGCGCGAGGTGCGTGCCGTGGGATTGCCGGTCTTGTCGCCGAAGACGGACATCGCCAACGTCCGCATCGAGTTCGAAAGCGGCGCGGTCGCCAACTTTACGGCGTCGCGCGTCTCCACGGAGCGGGTGCGCAAGCTGCGCTTCTTCCAGCCGCACCAGTATCTTTCGCTCGATTTTGCGCGGCAGGACGTGCTGATGATCGATGTGACTGCCGCCGCGTCACTGACGCGGTCGCAAATAATGGCGCTCTTCGCAGGCTCAGGAACGGATGATGAATCGCACACGCCGGCAGAAGTCGAGGCGCATCTGCAAGTGCTCCGGTCTGGCGGCGCGGTCGCAAGCCAGCCCATCGCAAACGACCTTGCCGCGCGGAGCGGGCTGCCGGATAAACATACAACGCAGACATCGCCCCATCCGTCGGAGGGGCTCTCCCTGCGTAAGGTGCCGACCGAAGCCGGGGAACCTCTGCGGCTCGAAATCGAGAGTTTCCTCCACGCTGTCCGCACCCGCACCCGACCGGTAGTCAGCGGGGAGGACGGCCGTGCCGCGCTTGCACTGGCGCTCGAAATCAACCGCGCCATTGCGGAACATGCAGCGCGTGCCGGACTGGTCCCATGACCGAACTAAATAAGCAGGCACGTGTCGATGCAGTCGCATCGTTGCGACGTTACTTTGACGAGAACATGCCCGAACCCATCGGCGAGCTGCCAGCAGGCATGCTGCTTGACTACTTTCTGGAAGAGCTTGGACCGGTAATCTACAACGGCGCGATTGCGGAAGCACAGACACGCATGCTGCGCCACCTGGGCGACTTGACCGGCGACCTGTACGAGAAACCCTTCAGCTACTGGCCGAAGGTGGACGCCAAGCGTAAAAGGCACCGCTGATTAGCGGATCGCCTGCACGCTGTAGCGAAAGAGCTGGTCAAAGTCCTTGCGGACGGTCAGATCGGTTGATTCGTGTTTTGCAATGGCGGTCTCGATAGCCTTCTGTGCCGATTCGCGCTTGTAGCCCAGGTTGACCAGCGCGGAGAGCACGTCGTCCGCGACCGGACCGGCGTGGAAGCCGCCGCTTGCCGCAGGGGCGTGGCCTTGCAGGTCGTCCAGCTTGTCCTTGAGCTCGAGCACAACGCGCTCGGCGGTCTTTTTGCCGATGCCGGGAATGCGGACCAGTTGGGCGTGGTCGCCGCCACGGATGGCCGCTACCAGCGAAGCGGCGGGCAAGCCGGACAGCACCGTAATGCCCAGCTTGGGGCCGATGCCGGAGACGGTGATCAGCCGTTCAAACAGCCGCTTCTCATCGCGATCAAGGAATCCGAACAGCGCAATCGCGTCCTCACGCACCTGCGTGTTGATATGGAGGCTCACTTCGGCGCCTTCCGCAGGCAGGGACGAGTAGGTTGGCACAGAGATTGCGACGTCATAGCCAACTCCACCGCAGTCAATGACCGTCTGGCTGGGCGATTTCGTCAGGAGGCGGCCGCGTAGGTGAGCGATCATGCTTTGCGATTGTAGAGCGTAC
>CAXUEW010000226.1:5468-5993 GCA_964250115.1 uncultured Terriglobus sp. | reverse complement strand
GCGCCCGTTGTCCCAAAGGCTGCCGGTACCGATGTGCTGATGCCTCAGATGGGCGAGTCCATCACGGAAGGGACCATCACCAAATGGCTCAAGAAGATAGGCGACACGGTTCAGCGTGATGAGCCGATCTTTGAGATTTCTACGGATAAAGTCGATGCGGAGATTCCGTCGCCTGTCTCTGGCACACTGACCGAGATTAAGGCTCAGGAAGGTTCGACCGTCTCGATCAACACAGTGGTTGCGGTTATTGGCGGTGGCGCAAGCGCACCTGCTGCAGTACCCACTGCTCCTGTGAGCCAGGCAGCGCCTGCGCCTGCTGCCTCTGCCGCCGCGACAGAAATCACCATGCCTCAGATGGGCGAGTCGATCACGGAAGGCACTATCACCAAGTGGCTGAAGAAGGTCGGCGACACGGTTCAGCGGGACGAGCCGATCTTCGAGATTTCTACCGACAAGGTGGACGCGGAGATCCCTTCTCCGGCAGCCGGTGTTTTGACTGAAATCAAAGCCAAGGAAGGCGACACA
>CAXUEW010000226.1:0-5443 GCA_964250115.1 uncultured Terriglobus sp. | reverse complement strand
TAATACGGTCGTCGCACTCATTGGTGGATCTGCTGGTGGTGCGGTTTCAGCTCCTGCCGCGACACCTGCGCCACAGGCCGCTGCGCCTGCAAGCAGTGAGCCTGTCGCCGGCACTGGAGAGATGCCCCGCTCGTCGCCGCTGGTCCGCAAGATGGCGAAGGAGAACGGCGTCGACCTCTCTGCCGCCGGGATCTCCGGCTCCGGCTCAGCCGGACGCGTCACCAAAAATGATATGGTCGGCTACCTGCAGAATGGCGGCAAGCCCGCGGCAGCGGCCCTTGCGTCTGCTCCTGCTCAGTCGGCATCGTCCGGTACGCCTTCAGTTCCGGGTACGCCATCGCACAGCATCGCTTCAATCAGCTCGGGTGCTGGTACGCCAGTGTCCACTGCAAAGCCTGAGGCCTCGGCGGCACAGTCAGCACCCGCGACCACCGCTCCTGCAAAGGCTGCCGCGACACCGGCACCCATGCTAGGTGAAGTCGTGCCCATGTCGAAGATGCGCTCCATCATCGCCAAGCGCATGGTCGAGTCCAAGCAGACCTCCGCGCACGTCCACACGGTCTTCAAGGTGGACATGACGCGCATCGTCCGCCTGCGCGAAAAGGAAAAAACCAAGTACGAGCAGCGCAACGGCGTGAAGCTGACCTTTATGCCCTTCATCACGCGTGCAGCGGTCGAGGCTCTACGGAAGCACCCCATCGTGAACGCAGCGGTCGAAGGCCAGAACATCCGCTACAACCGCAACATCAATATCGGTATCGCAGTGGCGCTGGACTGGGGCCTGATCGTGCCCGTGATCAAGCAGCTTGAGGAGAAGAACTTCCTCGGCATCGCACGCGGCATTGTGGACATCGCGGACCGTGCCCGCAACAAGAAGCTGGCACCGGATGAAGTCGCAGGCGGCACGTTTACGCTAACCAACTCCGGCATCTTCGGCGAGCAGTTCGGAACGCCGGTCATCAACCAGCCACAGGCAGCCATCCTGGGCATCGGCGGCCTGAACAAGGAGCCGCTGGTCGTCCAGGACAAGGACGGTGCAGACGTCATCGCCATCCGCTCCATACAACGCTTCACGCTTGGCTTCGATCACCGCATCATCGACGGTTCAGACGCAGGCAAATTCATGACCGATTTCAAGAATGTGCTGGAGAACTGGTCGGAAGACATCGGCTAGGTTTTGAGGCAATCAAGAAAGGGGCAGACCCGATCGGGGCTGCCCCTTTGTCATTGCGCCATCATCGCCAGTCCGCGTGCGACTGAGGTGAAGGCATCACCGCCATTATCCACACGGTCTTCGCCAAAGCGGCTTGTGAACACGCGACGCACCGCCGGTACCAGCGAGGTGCCCCCCGTCAGGAAGACTTGGTCAACCTTCTCAGGAGTGACGCCCGTTGCGAACATCAACTCATCCAGGCTGCGCTGCATCCTTTGCAGTTCCGGGGCAATCCAGCCTTCGAAGTCGGTGCGGGTGACCGGCGCGCGTAGGCGCAGCGGGTCGGTGTCCAGCACAAACTCCGTTTCGCTTTGTGAGGTCAGGTCGATCTTGACGCGCTGCACGGCCTGATGCAGCCGATAGCCAAGATCGTGCACGACGACGGCGGTCAGTGCGGCAATCTTCTCCGGTTCCAATGCTCGTTTCTGCGTGGTGCGCAGCATTTCCATGACTGGCTGCGTGCGCAGGAATGAGAGGGTGTGCCAGCGTTCCAGGTTCGCATAGACCCAAGCAGGCAGCGCGGGCAGCACCTTGTTGAGCGAGCGCGCCATGCTGTCAGACCCGAGCGCGGGCGAGATCAGGTACCGCACGATCTTTGCGTCGAACGCGTCACCCGCCAGGCCTACGCCCGTTGTGCCTAGCACGCATGGTTCGCCTGCGCCCAGGCGCAGCAGCGAAAAGTCAGTGGTGCCCCCGCCGAAGTCGCCGATCAGAACCGTCTCTTCCTGACGCGGATCAATGTTGTAGCCGTAAGCAGCCGCGACCGGCTCCATAACAAAGCGCACGTTTGTGAAGCCTGCAAGCTGAAAGGCGGCGTGCAGCCGCTCCTGTGCAAAGGCGTTATCCTGATTGTTTTCTGCGCCGACAAAGGCTACAGGCCGGCCAACGACGGCGCGGGTCACGTTGAAGCCGAAGGCGCTGCTGGCGTGCTGTTGAAGGTCGATCAGCAATTTGCCAACGAGGTCTTCCAGCCGGTAGTGCCGTCCGAAGATCTCGGTGCCGGTGAAGGTTCGTGCGGCCAGGTAGCTTTTCAGGGATTGGATCAGGCGGCCCTGAAGATCGTCTTCGAAGTTGTCGGCTTCCAGGTAGCGTTCAATGGCCTCAGGGCCCGTCCAGACGGACGCAGGCTTGGCACGCGCACCTAACCGCTTCTGCAGGTACAGCACGGACCGCGATGACCGCGTGGTGGAACCGGCAGCAGGGAAGTCAACGAACTGCACGGTACCGTCCGCTCCGGCGAGCGCGATGGAGCTATTAGTCGTGCCGAAGTCGAGGCCCACGACGGGCGTTGCAGTTGAAGCGTTCACGGGGGTTCTACAGCCGGGCCTTGGCAGCCAGCACGCGCTCGCGTGCCTCGGTAGCAGTCGATCCCATGGCGCTCAGGTGGCCCATTTTGCGGCCCTTGCGTGGCTTCAGCTTTTCGTACAGCGTCAGACGCACGCCGTCCACAGCCAGCGCTGCGTCGAAAGCTGGCTGCCGTTCGCTGCCATCGGCATTCAGCCATACATCGCCCAGCAGGTTCGCAATGGCGGTGGGCTGCACCAGCGACACGTCACCCAGCGGCAGGTCGCATGCGGCGCGGATGGCTTGTTCAAATTGACTCGTAGTGCAGGCACGCTCGCTACCGTGATAGCTGTTGTGCGGGCGGGGCGCAAGCTCGTTCACAAACAGCTTGCCATCCGTGGTGATGAACATCTCCACCGCCAGCAGACCTTCCAGGGCGAAGGTATCCGCAATCTCCTTTGCGATGTCCTGCGCATGCGCGGCCAGCTCTTCCGGCACGCCCGCTGGGATGACGCTCCAGCTTAGAATCTGGTTCTCGTGGAAATTTTCCGCAGGCGGGTAGACCTTCACTTCGCCGCGTGGGGAGCGCGCGACCATGACACTGATCTCCTTCGCAAGATCGAGTGCCAACTCCGCGACACATGCAGAGGAGCCTACATCCTCCCAGGCCTGCCGCAAGGCTCCGGTATCAGCAGCCGCGCCATCGAAGCCGAGCTTCGCCTGACCTCGACCGTCATAGCCACCGGTTGCAGATTTAACAAAGACCGGGCCGTTAAGTTTATTAACTGCTTCGGTAAGTTGGTCCAGCGAACGCACGGCGCGATATGGTCCGGTGGGAAAGCCGTGCTTTGCCAGCCAGTCCTTTTGCTCGATGCGGTCCTGGATGACAGCCAGCATGCCCGCGCCCGGCCGTACCGGAGCCCATCGCGCTGCCTCATCCAGGCTGACGATGGAAACCTGCTCAATCTCAAGCGTTACAGTCGCACACTCACGCGCAAGATTCGCTGCGGCCCAGCGGTCGTTCCAACCTGCCTCGATCACGGTGTCGGCAATGTACCCCGCAGGGCACGCGGGATCGGAGTCGAGCACATGCACCTTGTAGCCCATGGAGCGCGCGGCAATGCCCATCATGCGGCCAAGCTGTCCGCCGCCGAAGATACCAATGGTGGCACCCGGCAGAATCGCACCCTCATGCTTCGCCAGCAGATCGTCCGGCATGGCCGTCATGTGAGTTTCTCTGCATCTTCCAGCGTTTCAGCCAGCACGGCCTCTTCCCGGCGTGCGCGCCAATCCTGCAAACGATCGGCAAGGGCTTCATCGGTCGTGGCAAGCATCGCGATGGCAAGTAACGCCGCGTTCACCGCGCCTGCCTCGCCGATGGCGAGCGTACCCACCGGGATACCTTTCGGCATCTGCACGATGGAGAGCAGGGCGTCCATGCCTTGCAATGCTGTTGCGGGGATAGGCACGCCTAATACCGGTACGATTGTCTTCGCCGCGAGCATGCCGGGCAGGTGTGCCGCGCCACCTGCACCGGCAATGATCGCGCGCAAACCACGGCCGCGCGCGTCGGTCGCATATTGCCACAACAGGTCCGGTGTGCGATGCGCGGAGACCACACGTGCTTCGTGTGGTACGTCGAACTCTGCCAGCGTACGCACCGCTGCCGCCATCACCTTGTAATCGCTCTTGGAACCCATTACCACGCCCACAAGGGGTGTCGCCGCCATGGGAAAATTATACGGCGCTGCCATGTAAGAGACATCGTCATCCCGACCGGAGCGCAGCGTAGTGGAGGGACCTGCTTTTTGCACGCGAAGCGTGCCGGAGCGCATTCGCGCTGAAAGCAGGTCCTTCGACTACGCACTTCGTGCTCCGCTCAGGATGACGAAGTGAATACAACCTACTTGGCCCAGACGCTCGCATTCAGGCAGGCCACGACACCGTCAATCACCGTGCTAAGGCCGGCAGTAAAGCCACTGGCATTCAGAATGGTCTTGTTGCTGACGGCGTCCGTCATCTTGATGGCCGCGCTGACCACCTCGAGAGCCGCGCCTTTCTTCTGTTCGCCGGTTTTCGCGCCGTAGATGGATTCAATGCCTTGCAGAAGACTGGGCAGGATTGCGATACCACGTAGGAACAATGCCAAAAAGTTCACTCTTTTCCTCCTAAACAGTTACGAGCCGCACAGGGATTGTGCGACTCCATGGTGTTGCAGTTGCGCTGCCTTGCTGGCTCAGCGCTTCATCAGGTCCATGGCCACGTGAAAGACGGTGAACAGGATGCTGAAGCCGCCGCCCACGCCCTTCATGCGCTGCACGGTTCGTTCGTGCTTGTCCACACGCTCTTCCAACTGGTGCAGCCGGCCGGGCTGACCGACGCCCAGCAGCGCGTGCATCTGGCTCTTCAGGGCGCTCAGATCGCCAAGCACCTGTGCCTCGAAGTCCGTCATAGTTTCATCTCCTTTGCTGCCAGCGCTAGCTCAGGGGCAGGCTGGTCAGCACCTCGCTCGACACCGCTGCATAGTTCGGTGGCGCCGAGCCGTCATACACCCGTACAAAGAAGCGTTCCGCAAATGCAAGCCGCGGAATGGAAAAGTGCCGCACCGGGCTGTTCAGCACGAGGTCACCCGTGCTCCCCGATCCGAAGTTCGCATCGCTGCGACGCACCTCGAATCCGCCACCTGCAGGTGCGTCCATACCGCTGTCAATCTGCAACTGTGTGCCGCTTGCCACGGTCACCTGCAATCCCGCAAGGCTTGCGGGCAGGGCGGACGTATCCAGGGTTAACGGCACCGGCACCGCGAGATCGTTATGCTGGCTGTTCGTAACCGTGAACGACAGGCTGCTGCCTCGGTCCTGTGCGAACTCCACGCGGTACTTCAGCAATTCGGGTACTGCATTGCCATCCGAGATAGTGACCGAGCGGATCGGCAACGGGCTCACA
>CAXUEW010000225.1:0-6044 GCA_964250115.1 uncultured Terriglobus sp. | reverse complement strand
CTTCACGCATACAGAGGCGATGAAAATGTCGTTGATGAGGGTCTCAGCCTGCTTGCGCTGCAGGAACCTCCAAACTACTCTTTCAGAGACATGTTTCCCAGCCAGACAGCCGAAGAGACTGCCGCTGAATTTGAAAGCGCCAAGCAGCAGCTTGAAAGCGGTGATGCCGACTATTCTGCTCACCCTGCGGGGCGCGTTGCTTTTCTCCTAACAGAGCCGACCCAAAAGAGGCTGCTGGCGGGCTTGGCGGAGCGCCTGGATCTTGAAGTCGATCTCCTGGAAACTTCAGACGTTGATTCGGCTGAGCTCCGCGACTACGAACTGGTTCTTGCTGCCGAGCCCGAAGCAAAAGCCATACAGAAGCGTCTGACCGCGGGCTTACTGCAAAACGACGCTGTGTATCCCGCTGTCATCAGCGTTGTGCCGGCAGTTGACCATGGCGAACCACCACCAGCCGGACTGCCTACGGACGCGTTCATCAGCGTGGCGCAGGATCCCTCCGCGCTTTTGGCTCAGATGAGCGTTGTTCTCTACGCCCACAGAGCCTTTGCCCGGCGTTACCAGACGGCGATGGAAGAGCTGCATCTGAACCGCCGAATTTTCCGCTCGGTAACCAGCGGCATCAGCGTTGCCGACGCCACCCAGCCGGACATGCCGCTAACCTACGTCAACCCCGCCTTTGAGGTCATGACCGGCTACAGCCTTGAGTCGGTCGTAGGCAAGAATTGCCGTTTTCTGCAGCGGGATGAGAGGGATCAGCCTGGACTGGCAGCCCTGCGTCTGGGCATTAAAGAACGCCGGCAAGTGACGGTCGTACTACGCAACTACCGTAAGGACGGCTCTACCTTCTGGAACGAGCTGTTCATCTCGCCCATTCGCAACCGCGAAGGGGAACTCACCCACTTTGTCGGCATTCAAAACGACGTTTCAGCGCGCATGGAGTTTGAGGCGGCCCTGCGGCAAAGCGAGAAGCTGGCAGCGGTGGGACGGTTGGCAGCGTCCATCGCGCATGAGATCAACAATCCGCTTGAGTCCGTGATGAACCTGCTCTACCTGGCCAGTCATGAGCAGGAACCTGCCATGGTGAAGCACTACATCTCCGAGGCAGACACCGAGGTTAAACGAATTGCACTGATCACCACACAGTCATTGCGTTTCTACCGGCAGAACACCCGCCCCCAAGCAGTGGATTGCGATGATCTGCTGAAGTCGGTACTGGATCTGTATGCGCCCAAGTTGAGCCGGTTCAACATCACCATTGTGCATAGCCGCCGTGCACACCAGCCTGTGGTCTGCATGGAAAGTGAGATTCGCCAGGTACTGAGCAACATCGTGCGCAATGCCATTGATGCCATGCGGACGGATACGGGCAAGCTGGAGGTTCGTACCCGCACCATGACCGACTGGCGCAGCGGCCGCTGTGGCGTGGCAATGACGATTGCCGATAACGGCTCAGGCATCGCACCCGAAGTCATCAAAAAGCTTTACACCGCGTTTTTCACAACCAAGGGCGACGTGGGTACAGGCCTGGGTCTTTGGGTGAGCGCGAACATTGTGGAGCGGCACCATGGGCGCATGCTCGTGCGCAGCAGCGACAAACCGCAGCGGCATGGCACAATCTTCACCGTCTTCCTTCCCTTTGATGGACTCGGTGAGACGCAGACTGAAGTGGCTGCCAAGGTCCCTGCCAGCTAAAGCATGCGCTTCTCTGCCACATCGCACAGTTTTGCAATGCGCTTGATTTGCGACTCCGGCGACTGGTAGTAGGCCACGCCGAACAGCTCCATGCGGCGCTGCGTTGGCGTCATCTTCGCCCATCCCGCCCTTGCCTTCGGCCGGGATTGCAGCGCGCGTGCGATGGCGGGCGGCAGTTCCTGCTCGGCTTCCATCGTGTAGAGCATGCGCTCGGCCATCTGCTGGGCCCGGCGCAAGCGGGCTTCGTCGCTCTTCACGCCCTGCACCCACTTGCCGATCTCGCGGCGCGTGTACTCAGAAAGCGAATCGTACCAGTCGCGAAGGCCTTCTGCTTCATCCAGCAGGGCGTCCAGTTCGTCCGGCAGTTCGGCAAGCCGCGGCTGCAGGTCCGGTTCGATGTCGATGGTGACGCGGCTGCCCAGCGTCACATGCGCCGCCTGCTGCGTGGCACGCGTGACGAGCAGAAGGTAGCCGCCAGGCTTGTCGGGATCGGGAAAGAGCGACGTGCGGAACGGCACACCATTCACGCTGCCGCATACACGAAGCCGAATCATCTGCGGCCATACGTCGGCGGGTGTAAATGGCAGCCGCGTTACGGTCCAGCCAAGACCCTGTGTTTTGGCCTTCTCAATCAAAGCTTCGAAACGACGAACTGTACCGCTGGATGCGGGCATGCTGCCCATCGTACCGCGACTTCGCTGGCTGGAAGGAAAGCATGAACTCGTAACAATCGCCAATGTCTGCGGGGTAACAAATATGTGGCAGAAACCGGAAGGGCACAGCTTCAGCTGTGCCGCTAACTCCTGCTGGAACAGCGGCTTCAGCCGCCGAGGTCGGCTTTCGCACGCTACACTTGCGCGATGGCAGTCCCTGAGCGCCAGCATCAAGCAGGTACCTTCTTCATCACCGCCGTCTGCGCAGAGCGCCGCCGCATCTTTCAGGACACAGCGAATGCCCAGCTTCTATGGGACCACTTGCAGGAGAACCGAGGCCGAGCTTACCTTCTGCATGCGTTCGTGATCATGCCCGAGCATACTCATCTGCTGCTAACGCCAACCCAATCCCTTGAGTACGCGATGCAGATCGTCAAGGGCGGGTTCTCTCGCAAGTACGGAGTAGCAACAGGCCGTAGAACTTAGGTCTGGCAGCGCGGATTTACCGATCACCGCATACGCGACGGGAGGATTTATTCACACGAAAGTTTTACATCGAGAACAATCCTGTGGCTCGCGGCCTGTGCGCTTCGCCCGGCGCTTACCGCTGGTCATCGGCATACAAAGCGGACCTCGGGGGCTGAAGCCCCGTCCTCAACGTGACAGGTACGGCACAGCTAAAGCTGTGCCCTTCCAACCAATTGAACGATAAGGCACGACCCAGCCGCGCTCGGGTCTCAGCATAGGTTGATTGGACACGCTTGGCCTTTCGCAACCTGTGTCTTTATTCCATAGCTTGCTGAAGAAGGCCAACCTACGCAGCGACCGGCGCGGCGTCAATCTGCTCCAGCAGAGCCTTCGTCTCCGCGATAACATCCGCAGAATTCGCGCTGGAGAGTGGCCAGCGCAGAACGCCCTGCGGTGTGAACTGTGCACCCTTTTTCACATTGCGCGAGACCAGTTTCATCAGCATGCCGGGGTCGATTTTTGCCTTGCTGTCAAACTTCAGAATTAACATTTCGCGGAAGACTTTTTGCTTGTTCTCCTCAAGCTGCACGCGCTTACGGTCGAGTTGCGCGATGGCGATGCGCTCGCACTGCAGGCGAACTTCGGCGGCGGCGAGCAGGTTGACAACAGACTCCGGCATTTCACCGTAGCGGTCCAGCATCTCGGCGCGTACGTCGGCGAGAACGCCAGTATCCGTTGCACCTGCGATGCGTTTGTACATGCGCAGCCGCTGGTTTTCCTCCGGGATATAAGCTGCGTCGATGCGGATGGAGATGCCCAGATTGAGCGTGACGCCGGGCCGTTCTTCCTGCGATTCGCCCTTGATCTTGCTGACCGCCTCCTGCAGCATGCTGGTGTACATTTCGAAGCCGATGGCTTCGATGTGACCGCTCTGCTCGCCGCCCAGCATGTTGCCGGCGCCGCGCAGTTCCAGGTCGAGCGCGGCGATTTTGAAGCCCGCACCCAGGTCACTGAACTCCTTCAACGCGGCGAGTCTTCTGCGTGCAACTTCAGTGAGTTCATTCTCCGGCGGGATCAGCAGGTAGGCATACGCGCGGCGATCGCTGCGACCCACGCGTCCGCGTAGCTGGTACAACTCACTAAGGCCGTGGCGGTCCGCGCGGTTGATAATGATGGTGTTGGCGCGCGAAATATCCAGGCCGTTTTCGATGATGCTGGTGGCGCACAGCACATCGAATTCGCCGCCCATGAACGCGAGCATGGCCTTCTCCAGCTCGCCTTCGCCCATTTGCCCATGTGCCACGACGACGCGCGCCTGCGGTACAAGTTCGCGAATAGATCGTCTCGACGCGATTATGTACGAAGTAAATTTGTCCGTTGCGCTCCAGTTCCATCTCGATGGCGGTGCGCAGCAGCTTCTCATCGAACTTGGCGACGATGGTCTGGATAGCCATGCGGTCCTTCGGCGGCGTCTCGATGACCGACATGTCACGCAGGCCCAGCAGGCTCATGTGCAGCGTGCGAGGAATGGGCGTGGCGCTCATGGCGAGCACGTCGATGTGCGCGCGCATCTGCTTCAGCCGCTCCTTATGGCGCACGCCGAAGCGCTGTTCTTCATCGACGACCAGCAGGCCGAGATCCTGAAACGCGATGTCTTTCGACAGCAGCCGATGCGTGCCGATGAGGATGTCGACCTTGCCCGCGGCCGTGTCTTCGAGGATCTTTTTCTGCTCCTTCGCGGTGCGGAAGCTGGAGATCATTTCGACGTTCACGGGAAAGCGTGCGAAACGTTTCTTGAACGATTGAAAGTGTTGAAAACTGAGTACCGTGGTTGGCGTGAGAACCGCTACCTGCTTGGAATCCTGCACGGCCTTCAGCGCGGCGCGCATGGCCACTTCCGTCTTGCCGTAGCCCACGTCGCCACACAGCAGCCGGTCCATGGGCTGGGTCGATTCCATGTCGCGCTTGATGTCGGCAATGGCGGAGATCTGGTCGTCGGTCTCGGTGAAGTCGAAGGCGTCTTCGAACTCACGCATCATCTGCGAATCGGGCGTGAAGGCGTAGCCCAGCGCGGCCTGCCGCTGCGCATACAGCTTCAGCAGCTCGCCGGTCATGTCCTGCATGGCCTTCTTGACGCGGGCCTTGGTCTTGGCCCAGGCTGCGCCGCCCATGCGGTTCAGTTCCGGCGCGGGTCCGGCATCGCTGCTGCGGTATTTCTGGATCAGGTCCAGCCGGGTCAGCGGGACGTAGAGCTTTGCTTGCTCGGCGAACTCGAGGATCATCAACTCCAGCGGCGCGCCGTCCTGGTCCAGCGTGCGCAGGCCCATGTACTTTGCGATGCCGTGTTCCACGTGCACCACGAAGTCGCCCACGGTCAGGTCGCGGAAGTCGCTGATGAAGGCCGACGTTTTCGACTTGCGTGTCGCAGGCCGTGCGTGGACATCGGCTTCGTCATTCAAGTCCTGCGCGCCAAAGACGATCAATTGCCGCGCGGTCGCCTTGTCTAGATCGAGGAACTGCACGCCGTTTGCCAGCGCTGCCTTCACGATGACGGGAGTGCGAATGTCGCCGGTGAGGTAGCTTGCCTCGTCATAGACCGAAGCCGAGCCGCTGGCCTGCTGTACGCGGCTGCCGATGCGATAGGGCACGCCGTACTCCTGCAGCAAACCTGCGAGGCGTTCGACTTCGCCCTGGTTCGCGGCGGCAATGAGAACACGCGCGTCCTGCTGCTGCAGGTGCTTCAGGGTTTCTGTAAATGCCGGGATCGACCCATGAAAACGCATGGTGGGGCGGGAGGAAAATTCGATTTCGCTCTGCGTGGCCTGCGTTGCGTCCAGCACGTCGACCGCTCCAAGCTGGTCGAGGTCGATGCCGGGATACTGCCTCAGCCGATCGTCCAGATCCCACGGCGACAGGTAGATGTCGTCCGGCTTGACCAGCGAGCCGATGCCGCTGCGTTCGTGCCGCTGCTCAACCTTGTTCCACCAGCGCTCGCCCTGGTTCTTCACCATGGCAGGCTCTTCCACATAGACGCGCGTTTTCGGACCCATGAGGTCCAGAACGGTGCCGTGCGCACCGGCCACAGGCGCAAAGAACTCCCACCCGGGAAACACCGACACGTTGCCGACGTGCGTCTGCATCTCACGCGGCTCTTCCCCACCCTCGAGGTTTGCACCCGCCGTGCCTGCACGCACCAGCCGCGCATGCACCGCACCCAGCAGCTTTTCG
>CAXUEW010000224.1:1473-6046 GCA_964250115.1 uncultured Terriglobus sp. | reverse complement strand
GATTCTGAACCCGAAAGCCCAGAGCATCGAGCGCAAACATCTGCCGGTGCTGGTGTATCGCGAAGCAGGCCGTGACGGCGCAAAAGGCCGGACCGAAGAGTTCGGCACACTTCTGCAGGCACGCGAGGCGTACGAGCGCGATTACATCCTGAAGAAGTTGGACGAGTGCCACGGCAATGTGAGCCGCGCGGCCGAGGCGCTTGGACTTGAGCGTAGCCACCTGTACCGCAAAATGCGCGCGCTTGGTGTCGGCACAAAGGAACTTTAGCTACTCGCCTTTGGCCTTGCCCTGTTTTTCGCTCAGTGCTTCCAGTTGTCGCCGCCAATCCAGCTCTTCGATAAAGCCTCGCTGCGAACGCCAGTCCTCGCGCACCTTTACGAAGAGTTCCAGGAACACACGCGTGCCCAGCAGGCCCTCAATCTCTTTGCGGGCAGCGGTTCCAATCTGCTTCAGCATGCTGCCGCCCTTACCGATCAGGATGGCCTTCTGCCCGCTCCGTTCCACAAAAATAGCTGCGGCTATCTTTGTCACTGGTAGCTTTGGCGCTTCGGCTGGGTCGGCATTCTTGCGCGGCTTGCGCTGTGGGCCTGGCTCTTCCCATGTTTCGATCACCACGGCGGAGGCATATGGCACCTCCTCGCCGGTAACCATCAGGATTTTTTCGCGGATCAGTTCTGCTGCAAGGAAGCGCATGGGCTGATCGGTAAGCTGGTCGGCGGGGAAGTAGCGTTCGCCCTCCGGCAGGATGTCGACGACCTTGTTAACCAGCAGGTCCAGGCCGTCTTTCTTTGTGGCTGAGATGAGAACTACTTCCGCAAAAGAGTATTTCGCCGACCAGTGCGTAATCAGAGGCAGCAGGTCTTCCCGGCGGATCAGGTCAATTTTGTTCAGCACCAGCATCACAGGGCAGATGACGTTGCGGAGCAGGCTCAGTGCAAAAGCATCTTCTGCTGCAGACAGCGCCTTCTTGTCTTCCGAGGGCGTGGGCTGCCTGCCCTCGACACGTTCCTTCGGCTCATGCAGGCGGTGTGTGGCGTCCACCAGGAACAGTACGGCGTCGCGTGCCTCCAGTGCGTCATGCACCTCCTGCATCATGCGGCGGTCGAGTTGACTGCTGGGTTTGTGCACGCCCGGCGTGTCCACGATGACGACCTGCGCGGCTGGATGCGCCGGCTGTGCCTTCGAACGTTCGAGCGCTGGAACTTCCAGCACGCCAAGAATGCGCGTGCGTGTGGTCTGCGCCTTGTGCGTCACGATCGCCAGCTTTTCCCCGAGCAGGGCGTTCAGCAGGGTAGACTTGCCGGCGTTAGGCCGGCCAACGATCGCAACAAAACCGGAACGGAAAGGCATCCTGCTAGTGTATGGCCGTGGCGCTCGACACGCAGGGTGGCAGCTCTAGTTCTCCGTTGGATCGGCTGGCGGCAGCAGGCGTACGCGCACGCGGGTTACAAGGCGGGAAGTTGCCGCCAGCACTTCAAGCCGCAGGCCATCGCTCTCAATCACCTCGCCGGGTAAGGGAATGTGACCTGCCAGTTCGGATACCAGGCCACCCACGGTGGTTGCTTCCAGGCCTGTGCGCAGGCGCAGCAACTGGCGTTCGTCGCTGCTGCCTTTGCTGGCAAGCAGATCGCGTAGGTCTGAGATGTCGAGGTTGCCCGCAACCTGGAAGGAGCCATCCTCCTCGCGAACCGTCTCTGTGGCGGGGGCCTTATCGTGCTCGTCTTCGATGTTGCCTACGATGGCTTCGATGATGTCTTCGATGGTCACAAGGCCGGCGACGGTGCCGTACTCGTCGATGACGATGCGCATGTGCTGTTTTTCAATCTGCATCTCTCGCAGCAGTTCACTGACCGGCTTTGGCTCGGGGACAAACGCCGCCGGTCGCTGTATGTCGCGCACGGTGCGTTTGCCGGCGTCAGCGTCGGCAATCTGCAGCAGGTCGTGCGCAAAGGCGATGCCCGTGATCTCATCCAGAGCACCGCTATAGACCGGCACGCGCGAAAAACCACTCTCGTTAATCCTGCGCGTGAATTCGGCAATTGTCGTAGTGTCCGGCACGGCGAGCACCTCTGGCCGAGGCGTCATGACCTCACGCACGACCACGTTGCCAAACTCCACGACGGAACGGACAAGAGCGCGATCGCTCTCTTCCAGGATGCCTTCCTCCTCTCCCGCTTCCAGCAGTGCGTCTACGCCTTCATCCGGGTGATCTTCCGTCTCGTCATGGGAGTGTTCTGCAAGCGACGCAATGGAGAGCAGGAGACCCAGCAGCAAGGTAATGGGCAGTATGAGGTAGAAGAGGCCCTGCAGCGGCAGCCGGATGCGGCGGACCCACTCGCCGGTGGTCCTGGCAAAGACAACCTGCGGGATCATACGGTCAAAAACTATGATGATCAGCGAAAGCTCAATCAGAACCTCGGCATACGTCAGCCAGCCGGATTTGCCCGGACCTGTCAGACGCCCCACACCCAGCACCAGCGCGATGGCCGCCAGCGAAGTCTGACGCAGAATCGAAGCGGAAAGCGCAATGTTGTCGCGCGACAGGCCGAAGCGCGGCTCCATGCTCTCCACCCATGCATCCAGGTTGTCCTGGTACTCGCGCGCCAGAAACTTGCCCATTTCGGAGTACACACGGTCCGCATAGGAAGCCACGGTAAGCACGGCAAGCAGCAGCAGGACGACAAAAAATGAAAGTGGAGTCATGCTCTGCGCTCCGCTACCACTTTTGTGCCGCGAGCTTTGGCAGCCTTTACCGAAACAGGTGCCCGCAGGCTCCGCTCGATTAGGCCAATGGGCAGCTTCAGCTTTGCACGCAGCGCGGTCTCCCGCTCCAGCATCTCCCCGGCATCGGATTCGTGGTCCAGCCCGGCCAGGTGCAGTACACCGTGCAGCAGCAGGATGCGCAGTTCTTCGTCCAGGGTGTGGCCGTGTTCCGCTGCCTGTCGCGTGGCGGTATCGACAGAGACTGCAAGGTCACCAACCAGGCCTTCGGCATTCTGACCGGCGGGGAAGCTCAACACATCTGTGGATTTGTTCTTGCCCCGGAAACCGCGGTTGAGGCCACGTATGCGAGCGTCGTCGCACAACAAGACAGTCACTTCGCCGGTGATGCCGGCGGCACGCTTTGCCCGCAACAGGAAGCGTGCAAGGTCCGGCTTGTGCAGGCTCAGAAAGGCACCTGCGTTGCCGGTGCCGCTACTCGGGGGTTCAATGACGATCAATACGCCTCGCAAACAGCAGAAGAGGGCGCGAAGCCCTCTTCTGCAATGGTATCGCGCTGCGAGTTTCCGTTACTGTGTTTTTCTGACAGGATGCAGCGGCGGACGTGGGTTGGCAGCCCCATCGAGTGGGCCGTCTGTCATGCCAAGCGAGAGTTGCTGCTCTCGCGTGTGCGTGTCGTACGCGCGAACGATGCGCTGTACCAGGGTGTGGCGCACCACATCGCCATCTTCAAAGTGGCAGAAGCGGATGCCTTCCACGCCGTTCAACACGTTCAGCGCCTCCAGGAGGCCGCTGCGTTTCGGGTTTGGCAGATCGATCTGCGTCAGGTCGCCTGTGATGACGGCTTTGGAGTTCATGCCGAGCCGGGTGACGAACATCTTCATCTGCTCGTTCGTGGTGTTCTGCGCCTCGTCCATGATGATGAAGGCGTCGGAAAGTGTGCGGCCGCGCATGAAGGCAAGCGGCGCGACTTCAATGATGCCCTTTTCCAGCAGCTTGTCGACACGATCTTTTTCCAGCAGGTCGTAGAGGGCGTCGTACAGTGGACGAAGGTAGGGATCCACCTTTTCCTGCAATGAGCCGGGCAGAAATCCAAGCCGCTCACCAGCCTCGACCGCTGGCCGAACCAGGATAATGCGGCTCACCTTCTTGGCCATCAACGCGGATGCGGCCATGGCAACGGCGAGGTAGGTTTTGCCGGTGCCTGCAGGGCCGATGCCAAAGGTCATGTCTGACTGCTCGATGGCCTCGACATACTTCTTCTGATTGGGCGAGCGCGGATTGACCATGCGCTTCACGCCTGTTGCCGTCCTCTGCCGACCGCTGTCGACCAGTGCCTTCAGGCTCGACGTCGGCTCGGCTATCGCAAGTTTCAGCAGGGCATGCAGTTCGGGTCCGGCAAGTGCTACACCGCCGCGGCGCAAACCATCGAAATCGTGGAACAGGCGTTCCACAAGCTCGACTGCTTCCTGGCCACCTTCAACAACCAGGCCGTGGGAGCGCAGGTCGATCGTCACGTCCAGTTCTTTTTCCATCAACCGCAGGTTTTCGTCGCGAATACCAAACATGGCCTCTGTATTGGGCGTGATTTCGAGCGAGCTTTTTACCAAAGCGGACTAGCCTCCATGGGGGTGCGTGATGTCAGGTTGTACAGGGATTTGGACGAGGAACGGGAGAGAAGGTCGACCGACCGCTATACCTGCATCAGCCTGGAAGGCTGTGAGGTAACGTGGCGGGATGGCGGAGATCACCAAATCGGCTCGAAGTTGAGAGGAGCATACTGCCGGGGGATGCCATCGTCAAGTTAAGCTAGTGCGAAAAGGTGGAAAGACCTGCAGCACTGCCAGAACA
>CAXUEW010000224.1:0-1373 GCA_964250115.1 uncultured Terriglobus sp. | reverse complement strand
AGGTCGAACATCCTGCCCTTGCCGATGGGCATGTCAACCAACGTCGTGACGTTCAGGCTGTGCCGGACGTCATTGATGCCGCGCCCATACTCACCTGTCTGACCGTAGATCTGCAAAGGTGCTTGCGCTGTCGTAGCTTCGTTCGAGCCGGAAGACGTACCAAGTTCCTTGGCCCAGGTGTACTGCACACCCATTGACAGGCCCTTTGCGAAGCGGCGCTGCAGAGAGGTTTGCAGGGAGTGGTACTGGTCTACGCCGCCGCTGGTCTTGTAGTCGATTTCGGCGAAGCGACCGCCGAACTGCCGAACCGCCGTGCCGGTGCCGTTGGCAGCCGTGGTCACGTTGGTGATCAGATTGGTGATGGAGCGCAGGAACAGGTTGCGTCCGGTTGAGCCGACATACCCGATCATCATCTGCATGCCGCCCGGCAATTGCTGCTGAATGCTGGCGGTGTAGCTGGCAATCTTCTCAGGCACCTTGTAATTCGGTGAATACGCGCGCGGCTGGTAGCCGAGGGTTGGGCTATTGATGTTGTAGTCCGCGTAGACATCAGTCTGCGGATTGAGCGGATAGATTCTGCCGCTGGTAGCGACGCCGCCGGTGTTGGTAAAGGTACGGGTTACGCGGTCATTGGCTTCCGGCTGAATCTGGTCTTCCGTCTGTCCCGGCCCGAAGTACCATCCACCACCCAAGCGAAAGACGGTCTGATCGTGCATGGATGCGGGCGCGAAGGTGATGCCGAGGCGCGGCCCGAAGTTCTGCGTGCTCTTGAACCAGTCTCCGGTGTACTTGGGAATGAGGGTGCCCGTAGCCATGTCGAAGAACACGTTCTTGTTGCGCGCTTCATGCAGCGGTGAGTAGAACTCGTACCGCAGGCCGTAGCTTACCGTCAGATTCGGCCGCGCCTTCCACTCATCCTGCGCATAGCCAATGTAGTAGCTCTGTTTGACCTGTGCGTTGCCGCTCAGGCCCGTGAAGGGGCTTGTGTCACTCAGGTTGCCGTAGAACTGGATCTGGTCGGGAACGTTGTTCTGGAAGTTGGTAAAGCTGTTGTAGGTGTAGGTAGCGCCGCCAATCTGGTCGTTGTAGAGCGACAGCGGGCGAATCTCGACGCCGAACTTCATGTTGTGATTACCCAGCACGTAGCTCAGGTTGTCGATGTATGAGTAGCTTTGGCCGGTGTACGGGGCTCCGACACCGTTGAACGAGCTGGACAGCGAGATCAGCGAGCCAACGTTGGTCAGACCGGCGATTGAGATACGCGACGCACTAAGGTTCGCGTTGGGACTGGCACCGGCGATTCCCTGTACGCGCATCTTGATGCCGTTGAAGCCGAACTTGGTCTCGTTGAACAGGCGTGGCGACCACACCTG
>CAXUEW010000223.1:4598-6096 GCA_964250115.1 uncultured Terriglobus sp. | reverse complement strand
CCCCAGCCTGCAGGAACTACAAAAGCAGCGGCCCGATGTGCAGGTACTCGCCGTATCCATCGACGACGATCCAACAGCCTACGCCGCGTTCCTGAAGCAGTACGACATCAACCTTTTGAGCGTGCGCGACGGCTCACAGGGAGCCAACTTGAAATATGGCTCCGTGCGCGTACCGGAAACTTTTGTGCTGGACCGCAGTGGCGTGGTGCGCCGCAAGTTCGTTGGACCACAGCAGTGGACCAATCCTGAGGTTCTCGGCTACCTGGCAAAGCTGTAGATAGGGTTAGCGGAACTGCCTTCAACATATGGTCCGCCCTCGTATGACTTTGTCATCCTGAGCGGAGCACGCAGTGCGTAGTCGAAGGACCTGATTTTTGGCTGCAGTGCTGCTTCAGGTAAACAGCGGGTCCTTCGACTCCGCTGCGCTCCGCTCGGGATGACGGTGGTACTTTGGTGGAAGTCGATCTCCGCAGTCCCGATGCGTTCGAAAAGCACATCTTCATTAAGGAGAATTCAGCGTGGCTGCTGCAGCAGGACATGCGACGTCTGGCGAAGCAGGGCCGTCTGCAGGAGGAGATCGCTTTGGGCACGGCGACCGATCCATGGCAACCCATTCAACGCCGTGCGCGGGTGACACGAAGCCTGCTTGAAGTCATGGCGCGGCGTGACGGTTTGCGGCTGGGAGTAGTTACGAAATCGACGCTGATCGAACGCGACATCGACCTTCTGCAGGAGATCCATCGCCGCGGCTCGCTGGTCGTGCACGTCACCATCACCACGCCAGACGCGGAGCTGGCACGCAAGCTGGAGCCCCGCGCGCCCCGCCCCGATCTGCGCCTGCAGACTGTCCGACGCCTGCGTGAAGCGGGCCTCTGCGTGGGCATTCTGAACTCACCCTTGCTGCCCGGCATTACCGATTCGCCGGAGGCGATTGACAGCATGGCCGCGCTGGCAACAGGTGGATGCAACTTTTTTCGCCGCTATGCCGCTGTTTTTTGAAATCATGTTCAAGGCCGACGTACTTCGACTTTGTGCGCGAGCACTTTCCGCAACTGCAGGTGCTGTACGCAGAGACGTTCCGCGACATGGACTTTGCCTCGCGCCCTTATCGTCTGCGGCTGGAAGCGTTGGTGAAGGCAAGCTGTGCGCGGCACGGGCTGCGTGAGCGGCTGACAGACAATCTGGTGACGCAGGACGCTGGTGACGAGAAGAAGGGCCGGGGGTGCCGCACCGTCGTACGCCGCACAGGGCAGGCTCTTCGGATAGCACGCAGGTTCGCACGTCATATTTGCGATGTATCCGTTTAGTCTCGGCCGTCATCCTGAGCGCAGCGAAGGAATCCCGGTAGATTCACAGGCTGCGACACCGCTCTGACTTTTCTCCCGAAAGGCATGAGCCGCTTTGCTTTGCACAGTTCCTCGGGATCCTTCGGTCGCTTCGCTCGGTCAGGATGACGCGCGTGGGAGTCAGGTAAGGACCGTCCCCTGCGGATGGTAGC
>CAXUEW010000223.1:0-4588 GCA_964250115.1 uncultured Terriglobus sp. | reverse complement strand
GTGCTTCGTTACCATGGTGTTCTATGCCCGACCATGCAAAACGCGCACTTGTCACCGGCGGTGCCGGCCTTATCGGATCCCACATCGTAGACCTGCTGATCCGCGAAGGCTGGACGGTCCGCATCCTGGACAACCTGGAGCCGCAAACTCACAAAAACGGCAAGCCCGAATGGGTGAATCCGCAGGCGGAGTTTCGCCACGGCGAGGTGCAGGACTACGACACCATGCGCTCGGCGCTGGAGGATATCGATGTCGTCTTCCACGAGGCGGCTTACGGCGGCTACATGCCGGAGATGGCGAAGTATGTGCTGGTGAACAGCTTTGGCACGGCGCAACTACTGGAGATCATCCGTGACCACAAGCTGCCGGTGCGCAAGGTAGTCGTTGCAAGTTCGCAGGCGGTCTACAGCGAAGGCGCGGCGGAGTGTCCGGAGCATGGCCATGTGGTCCCTCTACTGCGTCCGGCGGAACAGTTGCGTGCGGGTGATTTTGCCGTGCACTGTCCTATCTGCGGCTTGCCGACAAAGTCGATCCCGACACCCGAGGCGACGCCCGGTGGCGGCGAGACGGTCTATGCGCTAACCAAGGTCGATCAGGAACGCCTCGTCCTGCTGTGGGGCAAGCAGACCGGCATCCCCACGGTGGCGCTGCGCTACTCGTGCACGTACGGTCCGCGGCAGTCGCTGTTCAACCCGTACACGGGCGTCATCGCCATCTTCTGCACGCGCCTGCTGAATGGCCAGCCGCCCGTCATGTATGAGGACGGCGGGCAGACCCGCGATCTGTGCTTCGTCGAAGACATTGCCCGCGCCAACCTGCTGGTGGCTACCACTAACAAACTCGACGGCCTGCCCGTCAATGTCGGCAGCGGCCGCGCCACCAGCGTACGCGACCTTGCAGGTGTCATCGCCGGCCAGCTTGGCATCGACATTCAGCCGCTTGCGCGTGGGGAGTTCCGGCCCGGGGAGATTCGTTCGCTCATCTCCGATACATCGCGCATTGCAACCATCGGCTATAAGCCGCAGGTCACGCTGGAAGAGGGCATTGGGCGGTACATCGCCTGGATCAAAACGCAGGGTGGCAACGTGGAGGACTACTTCGCGCAGGCTGAGGCCGGTTTGCGTGCGAAGGGGATTGTGCAGAGCGTTATGGGTTAACGATTCATACGTTCGTCTTCCTGAGCGAAGCGGAAGGACCTGCTGTTTTCCTGAGCAGCACTGCAGCCCGAAAGGAAAGCAGGTCCTTCGACTACGCACTTCGTGCTTCGCTCAGGATGACGGCTGCTCCTCTCTATTCTTGTCAGCGCGTAGAATGGGCGCGGTCCGCTCCCCCAGCAGCCTTGTCGAGTGCAATAGCCGATCGTGACGCAGCGCCGCCACAGACATCTGGAAGTCGATCTGGTCGATGCCGCCCAGTGCCCGGCTCATGGCCTGCACCTTGCCGGCCACCGTCTCCGGCGATCCGACCATGAGCGCGCCCGTTGGGCCCAGCAGAGCGTTGAAGTGGGCACGGGTGACCGGCGGCCATCCCCGCTCCTTGCCGATCTTGGTAAAGGCTGCAGCGTAACCGGGGAAGAAGTCGTCCGCTGCCTGCTGGTCGGTGTCTGCTGCGTAGCCCAAGGCGTGAATGCCGACCTTCAGGTCTTCCGGCTTGTACCCGGCTCGCTTGCCTGCCTGGCGGTACAGTTCGATCAACGGGCGAAAGCGGTGCGGCTCGCCACCGATGATTGCCACCATCAACGGCAGGCCCATGGCTCCGGCGCGGGCAAATGAGGCCGGCGTGCCGCCCACGCCGAGCCAGATGGGAATCTTCGCCTGCACCGGGCGCGGATACACACCCTGGCCGGTCAGTGCAGCGCGATGCTTGCCGCTCCAGTTGACGTGCGTCTGCTCACGCAGGGCCAGCAGCAGGTCCAGCTTTTCGACAAACAGGTCGTCGTAATCCTCCAGCTTCAGGCCGAAGAGGGGGAACGACTCGACGAACGATCCACGGCCGACGACCATCTCCGCGCGGCCTCCGCTGATCAGGTCCAGCGTGCTGAACTCCTGAAAGACGCGCACAGGGTCTGCCGCGCTGAGCACGGTGACGGCGCTGGAGAGCCGGATCTGTTTGGTGCGCGCAGCCGCCGCTGCCAAAATGACCGCGGGCGCGGAGTCGAGGAAGTCCTCGCGGTGGTGTTCGCCCAGGCCGAAGACGTCCAGACCTACCTGATCTGCAAGTTCGATCTCCTCAAGCAGGTGCGCCATGCGCTCGACCGCAGGGATGACTGCGCCTGTGGCGGGGTCGGGGACCAGGGCGGCAAAACTGTCGATGCCGATTTTCATGGGTGTTTGATGTGAGGTTTGGAGAAAGGTTTCATGTCGAAGTATTCTCATCAACTCACACTCCTCTTTGCTCGTCATCCTGAGCGAAGCGAAGGATCCCTCCATGGCTCCCGGCGGGCAACGAAGCATGAAGCTTTCGGGCAGAAAGGTCCAATAAGCAGTGCCAGTTGGAACGTATCGGGATCCTTCGCTCTGCTCAGGATGACGGCGAGACGAGATACTCCGCTTCGCCCTTCAACAAGCTCAGCGCAGGCTTCAGGATGACGGGTGTGGCAGGTGTCCTGTTTAGAACGGCGGCGTGATCGGGTACTCTCACTTGAGCGAAGCATAACGAGGAGCGGCAAAGGTATGGCAACGGAGATCGACGGCATCAAGCGGTACGGTTTTGAGGGTGGCAAGGGACAGGGCGGGCAGCACCTGCCGTTTTCGCGCGCGGTGGAGGCGGGCGGATGGCTTTACGTCTCCGGCCAGGTGCCAATGGTCGACGGCGAAGTGGTGGACGGCAATGTGATCACGCAGTCGCACCAGGCCATCAAGAACGTGATCGCCATCCTGACCGAGGCGGGTTACGGCGTGGAGCACGTGGTGCGCTGCGGCGTCTGGCTGGATGATGCGCGCGACTTTGCCGCGTTCAACGGCGTCTTCCGGCAATACTTCGGCGAGCATCCGCCGGCGCGCGCGTGTGTCGAATCGCGCATGGTCGTGGACTGCAAGGTAGAACTGGATTGCGTGGCCTACCGCGCGCCGCAGGCGTAGCGCCCGTGGCTGCCGCTGATGTGGTAATTCGCAATGTGACTGTGGCAGACGGTAGCGGAGGCGAGTTGTACATTGCCGACGTTGTCGTGCGCGGCGGGCTGATCGTGTCTGTCTCGGCATCGGCATCGGCAGGTGCAACGACAACAGTAGACGGCAAAGGCCTGGTGCTGGCTCCGGGCTTCATCGACGTCCACACGCATGATGATCTCGCTGTCCTGAAGACGCCGGGCACGCTGCCGAAACTTTCGCAGGGCGTGACTACGGTGGTTGTGGGGAACTGCGGCATCAGCGCCTCTCCCGTGTCTGTGCGCGGCGACTTGGTCGACCCCATGAACCTGTTGGGCGAGGCAGCGGAGTTCTGCTACCGTACCTTTGCGCAGTACGTTAGCGCTGTGAGCGCGGCTGTTCCGGCAGTAAACGTCGCCGCGCTCATCGGCCACACCGCTCTGCGCAGCAACCACATGGACCGGTTGGATCGTACCGCGACTAGCGATGAAGTAGCAGCCATGCGCACGCAGTTGCAGGAGGCGTTGGACGGCGGCGCGCTGGGCCTGAGCACGGGCCTCGCGTACCTATCCGCAATTTCGGCAACGACGGACGAAGTGATTGCGCTGGCCGAACCGCTGGCCGCTGCCGGTGGCATTTACACCACGCACATGCGCAGCGAAACGGAAGCCATTCGCGATGCCATGGACGAAGCCTTTGCAGTGGGTCGCGCCCACGGCGTGCCCGTCATCGTCTCGCACCTGAAGTGCGCGGGCGTGGCCAACTGGGGACGCAGCAAAGAAGTACTAGGTGCTCTCGAAGACGCACGTGAAAAGCAGCCTGTTGGTTGCGACTGCTATCCCTATGCTGCTGGGTCCAGCACGCTGGATCTGCGACAGATCGATCCGCGTGTGAAGGTGACGATTACGTGGTGTACGCCGCATCCTGAGATGGCCGGTAAGACCGTCGCGGAGATTGCAGAACTTTGGCAGGTCGACCAGGTAGAGGCAGGCCGACGCCTGCAGCCCGCGGGGGCGATTTACCACTCCATTTCTGAGTCCGACATGCGCCGCATCCTTGCGCATCCTGCAACCATGATCGGGTCAGACGGCCTGCCGTGCGATCCGCTGCCACATCCCCGGCTATGGGGCACTTTTCCGCGCGTTCTTGGTCGCTATTGCCGCGATGAGGGCCTGTTTTCACTGGAACAGGCTGTCCACAAGATGACCGGCATGCCCGCACGGCGTTTTCAGTTGGAGGGGAGGGGACTCATTCGCGAGGGTTACGCTGCGGACCTCGTCCTGTTCGATCCCGAAACGGTTCAGGACTGCGCGACGTTTACGGATTCGATGCAACCGTCGCAGGGCATCCACGGCGTGTGGGTCAATGGCGTGCGTTCTTACAGTACACAAGGAGCAACCGGGCAGCGTGCCGGGCGCTTCCTGCCGCGTGGTGCGCGCGAGTCATTCACAGCAGGTCTGACGCAGTTCTAACTTCTCCAACCATGCTCATCCATACTCTTA
>CAXUEW010000222.1:2035-6102 GCA_964250115.1 uncultured Terriglobus sp. | reverse complement strand
CGGTAATAACAGCGTTGTAAGCCGTGTATTCATCCTGCGACAGCTGTGGTCCCGCCTGAGCGCCCTGTGCAGCCTGAGCAACTGCGCTGGCAATGGGCATTGAAACGCATGTCGCTGCCAACATCGAGGCGAGAAATGCCTTCTTCATCGAACTCTCCTGTTTTCTTCGGTCTTGTTTCGTTTCAGAGGTTACGCCTGCTGAAAACTGTACACAGACTTCAGTAGATGCAAGCACTCTAACAGGTGTCGCTTCCCTACAAAAGACAGCGCGCTTGGACTGCAGTCATCGGGCCGTCTAAAAAAGAATGCTTCACCTGTGCAAGCAGCGCTACATTATCTCTTCAGAGCCTCACGCATCAGCTCTACTCTCGTCAAACGCGATCCTGCCAAACGGGTTAGCAGGGCACAAGATCGGCACCACAGCCTCAACCTGTTGGGGTTGCGAGCACTTTATCCACATGTTATCGGGTGCCATGCTTGATTCCCTGCGGTGCCCCACCTAAGCTTCTCCAAAGAGGACGCATTCGTGGGCACCCTTATGCCATGACGGATGCTCGGAGGTTCCGCAGCCGTGCTCAAGCTTAAGCGCGTTCAGATTCTTGGCTTCAAGTCGTTCTGTGATCGTACCGACGTGCAGCTCTCCGGCAGCGGCATCGCCGCGATTGTAGGCCCCAACGGCTGCGGCAAATCGAACATATCCGACGCCATTACCTGGGTGCTTGGAGAGCAAAGTGCAAAAAGTCTCCGCGGCATCAAGATGGAAGACGTCATCTTTGCCGGCACACGCGACCGCAAGCCCATGGGCATGGCAGAAGTGTCGCTGACGCTGGTTGACCCTGACGTGTACGACAGCAGCGACTCAGGCGAAGCGGTAAGCATCGCTACCGGCGGCAATCGTCCCGCTGAAGCGCAGGACTGGGACGAAAGCGCCGAACGCAACATGAGCGCGGAAGCCACTGCCATCGCCGTAGCCGAAGCACAGCCAGGACCGGTGCCACCGGAGGAAGAAGCAGACGAGATCGAAGCCGATGTATCCGCACCCGACATTTCTGCGGAAGCCTGCACAACGCTCAACCCAGTCGTCCTGAAAATTCGTCGACGTAAATTCAACCGCGCACCCGCGCGTGCCGGTGAGATCACGGTCACGCGGCGGCTTTTCCGGTCGGGTGAGTCGGAGTACCTCCTAAACGGCCGCATTTGCCGCCTGCGCGACATTCAGGACATTTTCTTCGGCACTGGCCTTTCCGGCGAAAACTACGCCATCATTGGGCAAGAGCGCATCGGCCAACTGCTGTCGTCGAAACCACTTGACCGGCGCTCCATCATTGAGGAAGCCGCAGGCATCACGCGCTTCAAAACCAAGAAGCGCCTTGCCGAGTTGCGGTTGGAGGCCAGCCTCCAGAACCTCTCGCGCGTCGATGACATCTTCGAGGAAGTAACGCGGCAGATGAGTTCGCTGAAACGGCAGGCCGCCAAGGCCGAGCGGTACGGCCAACTGCGCGATGAACTGCGTGCCAAGCTGCGCATCGCTCTGCGCAGCCGCCTGCTGCAAAGGGACAGCGACCGGACCCTGGCCGACGCAGCTGTGGCCGATTTCACGGGCAGGATTGATGCCGGCGCGTCCGCCGTGGAGGCGCTGGACGCCGAGCACGCGGCGGGCGTCGCAAGGGGCTATGAGCTTGATGAAGAGCTACGCATGGCACAGGCACGCATCAACGAAACGCGCGTGGAGCTTGAGCGCACGACCGCTCGCATCAGCAGCAACACGGATCGCATGGGCGACCTTGCCGCGCGCATCGCCGGCGGTACGGACGAAGCTGCGCAGTTGCGTCAGCAAATGATCTCTCTAGTGGCAGACCGCGACGGTCTGCGCCTGTTTCTTGAGACAGCTACTGCAGACACAGCGCAGGCAAGTGAGACGGCGCAGGCACGACAGCGCGAAGCGAACGATGCGCAGGCCCAGGTAAACAATGCGGATCGTGAGGCTTCCCAGGGCCGTCAGCAGGCCATACAGCTGATGCATCGCATCTCGCAGGTGCACCGCGAAGAGGCGCAGGCAGTGGAGTCGCTCGCCGGGCTGGATCGCGAAGCGCAGCGGCTGGTCACAGAAAGCGAAGGCGCGCGCCACGAACTGGAAGCGCTTGGCCGTCAGCGTGGGCAGGTGTCGTTGAGCTTCGAATCAGTGACAGACAGGCTGAAGCGGCTGGAAACCGAGGTCGCACAGCTACGCCTGGATCTGGACGCGGACCGTCGCGAGGAGATGGAGACCCGCAGACTCGGCGACCACCTGCGCGCTGAGGCCGCCACGCTGACTGGCAGAAAGAACTCGCTGGAATCGCTTATCCGCGACCACAGCTATTCCAGCGAGACCGTGCGCAAAATCTTCAAGAGCAACGGTGCAGGTGCAAACGTCGCACCGCTTGGCACGCTGGCGGATTTCCTCGAAGTCGACGACGAGTACGGTGCCGTGGTTGACGAGTTCCTGAAAGAAGAACTCAACTACATCGTCGTAAAGAACTGGGAGTCGGCAGATGCCGGCATCAGCCTGCTAAAGAGCAATGTCGATGGGCGCGCGACGTTCCTGGTCCACGGCATCGAGGATCAGCAGAACCGCTACGTGGAAGGCATGGAAGCGCGCTCCTCCGGCGACATGCGCGGCGCTAAGCCGCTGAAAAGCTGCATGCGCGTTCTGAACGGGTTTGGCCGCTCGCTTGAGGTTATCCTGCCCAAACTGCGCGAAGGCTTCTTTGCACCCGATTCAGCGACGGCGCGGACCCTTGCACTCGAACATCCGGAAGCCTTTTTTCTTGCACCCACAGGCGAGACTTTCCACAATGTGACCGTCACCGGTGGCAAGGCACGCAGCGAAGGTCCGTTGGCGCTGAAGCGCGAATTGCGTGACGCGCAGACCAAGCTGGAGTCGGTACAGGCCGATCTTGCTAAGACCGAGATCGGCGTTGCAGGACTCGCAAAGAAAATCACCGAGCTGCAGGGTTCCATTGAGAGCAAGAGCAACGAACGCCGCGAAGCCGAACGCGAGGCAGCCAACAGTGGTGCAGCTTTGCGGCAGATGGACTCCGAAGCTTCGCGCATTGAGAAACGGCTGTCAGATTGGTCTTTGCACAGCGAACGCAACCGCGGTGCGCGTGCCGCAAAACAGGATTTAATCGATCAGAAACAGGCCGAATCCGCACGGCTGATCGCCGAACGCGAAGCTATCGATGCGCGCGTCAACGATGCTGTGTTGCGCATAGAGGACCTCCGCCGACAACGGGAGGAGGTGCAGGCAGCGGCGGGGGCGGCAAGCGCTGCGCTGGCGGGCCTGGAGGAGCGGCGCCGTAACGCCTCTGCCAACTTCGAAGCAAACGAACGCATGCGCAGCAGCACGGAGCAGCGCATCCTGCACCTGGACGGACAGCTTGCCGGGGCTGCCGCGGAACGCGCCCGGCGCGAAGCGGAGAATGTAGATCTGAACGCAGCCCGCGAGACCTTGACGTCTACGCGCGAACAGGCTGCGGCCGAAGCCGGACGGCTCACCGCGGAGGCGACTGCCCTGCGCGCTGCCATTGCCGACAAGAACACGCAACTGAGAACACTGCGCGCTGAAGTGGAAGCCCTTCGCGAGCAGCGAGGGACCTTGCAGACGCAGATCGCCCGGCTGTCGTCTGAAATTGAGCACCTGGAGGCGCAGTGCCTGCAAGACCTCAATCTGCTTGCGGCGGACCTGCGCGCCGACCAGAACATTGCCTCGCTGAATGCGGCTTCGCTGGACATCGCCGAAGAAGAGACGCGCACGCTCAAGGGCAAGCTGGAGGCGATGGGCCCGGTCAACATGATGGCTTTGGAGGAGTTTGAAGAAGCGTCGCAGCGTCATGGCTTTCTCGAAGCTCAGCGCAAAGACCTGCTCGACTCCATCGCCAACACCAAGAACGCAATCCGAGAAATCGACGACATCAGCAAGCTGAAGTTCGACGAGGCTTTCGGTATCATCAACAGGAACTTCTCCGATACGTTTGTGAAACTGTTTGGCGGCGGACAGGCGTTCATGAAGCTGACCGATGAGAGCA
>CAXUEW010000222.1:0-2025 GCA_964250115.1 uncultured Terriglobus sp. | reverse complement strand
TAAAAAGCTGCAGAATGTTCTCTTGCTTTCGGGCGGCGAAAAAGCTCTCACCGCGCTCTCGTTGCTGGTTGGTATTTTCGAGTTCCAGCCTAGCCCCTTCTGCGTACTGGATGAGGTCGATGCACCGCTGGACGAGACAAATGTGGGCCGCTTCGCCCGGCTGATCCACGAAATGAGCCGTGACACGCAGTTCGTCATCATCACTCACCACAAACGCACCATGGGCGAAGCCGACCTGATCTATGGCGTCACGATGCAGGAACCGGGCGTGTCGAAGATTGTGAGTGTAAGTTTGAACCGGACTGAACGCCGTGCTGTGGCCTGAAATTTACCTACTCGATGCGTCGCGCTGAAAATTCGGCCCGATCAAGTCAGAAGGTGTTTCACTAAGGCATGAGCGAACGAAAGCTGGCGGGACGCGAACCCTTTCTGAGCGGCAAGGTCCGAGACCTTTATGAGGTCGGGCCGGAAAAGCTGCTGTTCGTCGCCAGCGACCGAATCTCAGCCTTCGATCATGTGCTTGGCAGCACCATACCGGACAAGGGCAAGGTGCTCACGCAGTTGTCGCTCTTCTGGTTTGACTACCTCAAAAACGTGGTGCCGAATCACCTGGTCACCGCGGATGCCGAAAAGTTCCCTGCTGACCTGCAGCCCTTCGCCGAAGATCTGCGGGGCCGCAGCATGATCGTGCAGCGCGCACGCATGCTGCCGGTGGAATGCGTTGCGCGTGGCTACCTTTCCGGTTCCGGCTGGAAGGACTACCAGCAAACCGGCGCAGTGTGCGGCATACCGCTGCCTGCCGGGCTGCGTGAGAGCGATCGCCTGCCGCAGCCCATCTTCACGCCGGCCGCAAAGAATCACACAGGCCATGATGAAAATATTTCGTTCGAACGCGTCATGGAACTGGTGGGCGGCAGTCTTGCACTCCGGTTGAAAAAGCTGACACTTGCCATCTACGACAAGGCAGCGGCGCTTGCTGAGTCGAAAGGCCTGATCCTTGCGGATACCAAATTTGAGTTTGGCTTTATTCCTGTGGGCAACGATGATGAATTGCTGGTGCTTGCGGACGAGGTGCTGACGCCCGATTCGTCACGCTACTGGCTTGCAAGCGGCTACGCGCCTGGAGGTGCTCAGCCTTCGTTCGACAAGCAGTTTGTGCGCGACTACCTCGAACGCATCGCTTGGAGCAAACAGCCGCCTGCGCCCGGGCTGCCGGATGAGGTGATCGAGGAAACCCGCGCAAAATACCTGCAGGCGTTCACGCTGCTGACAGGCAAGAACGAATTGCCGGAGTAGACCATGCAGACCACCCTGCACAGCACGCAAACGGCTCTCAGCGGCATGAATCCACTGGACTGGGTGATCGCCCTGGTTCTCGTAGTTTCGACTGTCACGGCATTTATGCGCGGCTTGATCCTGTCGGTCATCTCGCTCGTGGGACTGCTGACCGGCGTGCTTGCCGCTGCCTTCTACGCGCCGCGCGCCGCGCCGTACCTGCTGCGATGGTCGGGTTCCGCTGCCTTCGCGCGAGTCGCTGCGTTCGTGCTGATCCTTGTGGCGGTATGCCTGCTCGCGGCTTTGCTGGGCCGTATGCTGCGCAGCGCCTGCCACGCCATTGGACTAGGATTTTTCGACCGGCTTGGAGGCGCGGCCTTTGGATTTGCACGCGGTGCGCTTCTGCTGGCGGCTCTGATCCTGCCATTTGGCCCTTATCTTCAGCACTTTGCAGCCGCACGATCTTCCATGTTGCTGCCCTATTTGCTTCCAGCCACACATGGGATATCCTTCGTGATGCCGCGACACCTTGCCGAACCACTGCCGACGATCGACCTGAGCCTTCCTGGCAGGTGGTGGCAGCGGGATCGTTCCACAAGGTTGGGCGTGCGCAACCAGAAGAATTGGGGTGAGTACGAGTGAAGCGGGAATTGGATCTTCTGGTGGCGCAGATGCACGAGTTGCTGCCCGGCGTGCAGCCGTCGGACGTCCGCGGGCACCGGCTGCCCCTGTCCACCGGTCGTCCGGCGG
>CAXUEW010000221.1:0-6108 GCA_964250115.1 uncultured Terriglobus sp. | reverse complement strand
TGGCGACAGCGTCATCGCATCGTTGCCGGCGAACTTCGCAGCAAACTCCGGCTGAGTAAAGATGCCGGTGGCCGCGTCGAAGTAGGCGAAGAAGATGCCCTGCCCGGTGTTGCCCGTGGTCCCGATGAACGCGCGACGGCTGTTCAGCGTGGGCTGTGCCACGGCTTCATGGGCAAGAAGCGCAGCAGCGGGAAGGTATGCGAGGACACTTCTGCGCGTAGGCAATGATGCGGCTCCTGAGGTGCCCAGCGTACTCCTGCGGGTCAGAATCTGCCAACTCGTTGCTTTTCAGGATGTGCTTACTCTGCGTTTTACCTTGCATAATGGTCAGGCGGTTCTGCGCCGTAACAACAGTCTGTCCACAGAGTAGGTGTCTGCGTCGGCCAGCCACAGCATGGCAAAAAACACAAAGCTGTATTGCAGCTGTGTCCCGGCGCCCGCCCAGTTCTGGACGGAGGTGGTGCCAAAGGTAAGCGCCACCATGAACAACGCGCCCAGGACCAGCGCAGAACGCGTGAACAAGCCCAGGATCAGCAGGACGCCAAGTAGCAGCTCAATCCACGGAATGCAGTAGCCAAACGACAGGGTAAGTGCATGCGGCAGAGGACCTTTGGCCATGGACTGTGCCGTACCCGCCGCAAACGCGCCGACGCCCGAAAGGATGCGAAAGAAGCCATGCCCGAAGAAGTTCATGCCAAGCGCAACGCGCATGAGCAGGTAGGAGAGCGCTCGGTGGTTCTTCAGCAAAATGACACCTTCAGGCGTTGGCTTCCAGTCAGATTATTCCGCGGGTAAATGCCCGGCGTACTCCTCGGGCTTTACGTCGTCGTTGATCACCGGCAGCGACGGCAGGTTGCCGGTGCTACCTGCCTGGTTCACCACGGCGTTCACGTTGTCCAGAACTTCTTCCACCGTCATGGTGTAGAGTTCGCGGCCGTTGTCATAGCCGTTTTCCACGATGGTCTTCAGGTAGCGCCCGGCGGCCTGCGCGGCGCAGTAGTCGGTAATCACAAAGCCGGTGCGGCGCTTCATCTCGACCCAGGCAATGTTAGGCATGGCAATCCACATGGCCCGGCCGTTCACGTCAAAGCGGATGTCGGTGGCGTCCGCGTGCCGCGTTGCAATGGCGACCATGGTCGCTTTCCAGACGCAGTGCAACTGCTCGCCGCTCCACTTGTCCTCTACGCGAAAGTCCTCAAACATGACCTGGGGTTTGCTCCTGTGTGAAGGGTAGTGGGTGCGGCTGGGTTCGGCAAGCCGAGCCAGGCCGCACGCCCAGTTACTTCGCTGTTGGAGCCGGTGTCGGGATGCGCGGCAGCATCTCGCTCCGCGTGGCTGCGTTGTAGGCGAACCATGCTTCGATCATGCTGCCCTGCATGACGTCGCCTTTCTGCACGCGGTCGTAGAGGTCCATGTTGGAGTGGTGGGTGCGCGAGCCGTACTCCAGCGGGTCCTGCATGAAGCCGATGCCGTTCAGGCCGATCCACGAGAAGCTGGTCGAATCCGTACCGCCGGGCTGCAGGGTCGGGCCAGCGGTCAGGCCGGTGACGGCCTCGATGCCCAGGTCCTTGATGGGTGCTATCCACGACTGGAAGATCGCGGCAAGCTCTGCGTTGCCCAGCGCCGAGACACCGCGAAATTTGCCGGAGCCGGAGTCGTCGTTGAAGTACACATCCAGCTTGCTGTACTCCGGTGTCTGCTTCATGGTGTCGCGCGGTGCAAAGTGCTGCTGCACATAGGCAAGCGAGCCGTACAGGCCTTCCTCCTCGCCGCCCCACAGGGCGACGCGCACGGTGCGTGCCATGGGCTGGTGCAGGCTGGCCAGGATGCGCACGGCTTCCATGGCAACGGACGAGCCGGTCCCGTTATCCGTCGCGCCCGTGCCGCCCTGCCAACTGTCGAAGTGACCGCCCACCATCACGACCTCGTCAGCCTTCGTCGTGCCGGGAATCTCGCCCACCACGTTGAAGCCCATGGGGTCTTCCTTCTGGTACTCGGTCTGGATGTCGAAGGTCAGCTTCGGTGTCATGCCGTGCTGCAGCAGGCGGCAAATGCGGTTGTACTGCTCCGGCGTGATGGCTGCCATGGGCGGCCCAACCGGGTCCTTCGGGTCCTGCGATCCGCCGTACGACGCGAAGATGGTGCCGCCATCGCCGTTATAGCCGGGTGTCAGCGCTACCGCCACGCCCTCTTCCTTCAGAAAGGCGTTCACCTGGTTGCGCAGGATGCGTCCGCTGGGCGCGGCAGTGGACAGGGTCGAGGGGGTGTATTCCCCGGGTCTGGGAGGCGCTGCCGCAGGCCGTCCGCCCCCGCCGAAGCCGCCGCGTGACGGGTCAGGCGTCTGCGTGCGGTCCTCGATTTCCTTGTCGGTCAGGCGGCGTGCTTCCGCCTCTGTGTGCAGCGAAAGTTCGCGCGGATCAAAGATCAGCACGATCTTGCCCTTCAGCTTGCCCTTGTACTTCGCAAAGTCTTCCTTGGAGTGCAGCGGTGCCAATACGGCATCCGCGGTGACAGGACCGTTGGTACCAGGAGTCCAGGCCAGCGGAAAGCCGATCAGCGAGGCGTACGCCGGTGCTTCCATGGCACCGTAGTACTTTTTGATCTGCCAACCATCGCCGAAAGGCCACTTCTCCAGGTGCACATTTTGCAAGCCCCAGTCCTTCATGCGCTGCATGGCCCACTCCGCCGCGGCGTGATGGTTGCGGCTGTTGTTCACGCGCGGACCGTACACCTCTGAAATGTAGAAGAGGTTTTCCATCACCTGCGAGTGCTGAAACGCTTCGTTCTTAATCTGATTCAACGCGCGCAGGTCAACCTTGTCCCCGTCCTGAGCCATTGTGGCAGGGCTGATGAGCAGGGAGATGGTGCAGGCGGCAGCAGCCAGGCTGTAGCGAAATGGGCTCACGATAGTTCCTTCCAGAAAGCGAATAGCAGTGCGGGACGAACAGGATGGCTGACGCACGCAGCCCAGAACGGTGGGCTATCGAGCAGGCCTTAAAATTTTGCTGATGTAATGAACCTATTCAATCCTGCCCGGCAATGCAATGTAAATGTCAGGTGAAGACATGAGCCTTCCTTGCAGAGTGAGTGAGAGGTCGATCCGGCTCATTGATGAGCGGTCTGACACGCTGATAAACTCAATAAGGGCGCTTCATTCGGCAGCATCTTTATGCCTGCGCCTGCTCATCGTGGCCCCTCGCCGGCTCGCAGAAGGATCAAAAGTTTGGAACCCACATCGCGTACTCGCACCACGCCGCTGCCCGTTCGGCAGGATGGCCCGCTGGCCGTCAACACCAACCGCAGCAGCACCGCTTTCTTTGATCGTATCCAGAACAACCGCACGCTCGTCATTCAGCTTGCCGTTGCGGTTGTCGCAGCCGTTCTGATCGGTGCCGTGATCGCGGTGGTGTACAACTACCGCGCAAATGCCGCAAACGCCGCGCTGGCGGACGCCATGCAGACGCTGGACACGCCGGTCAGCACGCCGGAACAGCCGGTGCCGCCCTCCGTGAAGAGTTTTGCCAGCCTGCAGGACCGTGCGCGTGCCGCCAACGGCCAGTTCGCTGCCATTGCGGGCAAGTACGGCATGACACCCGCGGGCCGCAACGCGCAGTACCTGCAGGGCGTGACCGCACTGCAGATCGGCGACAACGCCGGAGCCGAGACGATCCTGAAGAAGTCGGCAGGCGACTGGAACCACGATGTTGCCACGCTGGCGCAGCTTGCGTTGGCGAGCCTGTACCACTCCACAAACCGCGACGCGCTCGCCATCGAGACCTATCAAAAGGTAGCGGACAAGCCGTCGACGCTGGTTCCGTCGGGCCTGGCCCGGCTGCAACTGGCCGAACTGTACGAGAGCAACGGCAAGGACGCCGATGCGAAAAAAGTCTATGCGCAGATCAAGGACAAGGACCCCAAGTCTGCCGCTGGCCAGATCGCCGCACAGAAGCTGGGCGCTCCCGTCGCGCAGTAGTGGCGGTAGACTCAGGGCAGTCGAACTCCGGCATGGCCGCTCCTGAACAAACTCCCGTATCGCTTGCACAGCTGTTCGCGCAGCGTCGCGGGCGTGCTGGCAAGGCCAAGCCGACGCCTGAACCTATAGCGGATCGCCCCGGACAATTCGGTCTGCTGTTCGCAGAATCCGAACCAGAAGCGCCCTCCGCCGAAGATCAGCCGCCGGCACCTGCCGAGCGTAAGCTGTGGTCGGTGGCGGAGCTGGTCAGCACGCTGCGCGGACGGGTTGAGCGGGACTACGCCGACGTCTGGGTTGAGGGCGAAATCTCCAACTGCCGCCCGGCTCTCTCCGGCCACCTGTACTTCACGCTGAAAGATGGCGACGCGCAACTGCTGGTCGTCGTGTTCCGTCGGCAGGCAGCGCTGCTGCGGTTCCGGCCGGAGGATGGTTTGTCCGTCCTTGTCCGAGGCCGCGTGTCTGTGTTCGAAAGCCGCGGCCAGCTTCAACTGATCGCAGAAACGCTGGAGCCACGCGGTGCCGGTGCGCTGCAGCTCGCCTTCGAGCAGTTGAAGGCGAAGCTGCATGGGGAAGGCCTGTTTGAGGCGGAACGCAAGCAGACGCTGCCTGCTTTTCCGCGCACGATCGGTGTCATTACATCGACACAGGGCGCGGTTCTGCATGACATCGCCACAGTCATTCGAAGGCGTCATACCTGCCTGAATATCCTAGTCTTCCCCGCGGCGATGCAGGGTGCGGCGTGCGCGGCAGACGTCCAGCGCGGACTGTGCTACTTCAACACCTCGGAAATGCACCGGGTGGACGTGATCGTGATCGCCCGTGGCGGTGGATCGGCGGAGGATCTGGCGGGGTTCAATGACGAGGCCTTGGCACGCGCCATCTCCGCTTCCAAACTGCCGGTGGTCTCTGCCGTCGGGCATGAGACGGACTTCACTATCGCCGACTTTGTCGCGGATCTGCGCGCGCCCACGCCTTCTGCCGCGGCAGAGCTGATCACCACCGCGCAGCACCGCGTGGAGGAGCGTGTGCAAGGCCTGGAGGCGCGGCTGCTGCGTGGCATCCGGTTTCAGCAGATGCATGCGCGGCAGCGTTTCGCCCGTGTCAACGCAGCTTCCACGCTTGCGCGCATGAGCGACAGCCTGGGCCGGCGCCAGCAGCGCGTCGATGAGCGGCGCTTCCGCCTGGAGACTGCAACCACGGCTCTCTTGCATGCCCGGGCGTCGACGCTGCGGGCACTGCTTGGCCGGTTGCAACAACAGGACGTGCGACGCAGCGTGTCGCTGGCGCAGGACAAGAACCTCCGTCTGCGGGAACGCCTTCAGCGCGCGGGCCAGACACTGCTGCTAGGGCCATCGCAGCGCGTCCACCGGGCTGAAGTCGGGTTGCAGGCGCTTTCGCCTCACGCGGTTCTGCAGCGCGGCTACGCTCTGGCGTTTCGAGCCGATGGAAGGCTGCTGCGATCTGCCGATGAGGTATCTGCGGGCGATGAGATCACAACACGGCTGGCATCGGGCACCGTTCGCTCCCGTGTGCTCGATACTGAGTTGAGTCCGAAGAGAAGAGACCAAGACGCATGAGAAAGATGTTTGGAACCGACGGCATCCGAGCCGTCGCGGGAGCCGCCCCGCTGGACAAGCGCACCATTTTTGCCGTGGGCGTCGCGCTTGCGCACCACGTCCGCAGTGCCGACGGCCAGCCCCGCATTGTGCTGGGCATGGACACGCGCGAGTCCAGCGAATGGATCGCCGCTGTGATTACCGCGGGTCTGCGGAAGGGCGGCGCATCGGTCGAATCCGCGGGTGTTATCACGACGCCGGCCATCGCGTTCCTGACGCGTTCCCACGGCTTCCAGGCGGGCATCGTCATCTCCGCCTCGCACAATCCCTGGCAGGACAACGGCATTAAGGTCTTCGGCCCAGACGGCTATAAGCTGCCCGATGCCAAGGAACTTGCCATTGAGGATGAAATCTTCCGGCAGCTTGAAGCAGGCCACGTCGAGGCCCCCGAGCATGAGGCACCGCCCGCGGTTGAGGAAAGCGACCGCGCGGAGTACGTGCGTTCGCTGCTGGCCGAGGTCCCGGAGCTGTCGCTCGACGGCAAGCGCATCGTTGTTGATTGCGCAAACGGCGCGGCAT
>CAXUEW010000220.1:0-6125 GCA_964250115.1 uncultured Terriglobus sp. | reverse complement strand
GACTTCAACCTGATCGGCTCGTCCTATGTGCGTGGCAACGAGAACAACCTGCACCAGCCCGACGGTGTGTATTACATGGGGAGCGGTAAAAGCCCCGGCTATGGCGTGGTAAATCTTGGCAGCCGGTACAAGTTCAACTCGCATTACGAACTGTTTGTCGAAGCCAATAACCTGCTTAACCGTCGCTACTACACAGCTGGTCAGCTTGCTTCGACGCCCTATGATGCGGCTGGAAACTTTGCCGCAAGGCCGTTCGGAACCATAAGTTTCCAAAACCAGACACAGTACCCGTTGCGGAACAGCACGTTTCTTGCGCCAGGCGCGCCGATCACGATCTTCGGTGGGGTCAAGGTAAGCTTCGGTCGAAGGTAGTTGCAAAAAATGGCAGCGGCAAACTTTATCCGCTGCCATTTCCACTTTCACCAGTCTAGCTAAATCGGCGCTTGGCGGCTCCAAGGACACCCAGCAGGCCTGTCCCCAGAAGGATGAAGCTCGATGGCTCCGGAGTGACAGCCATAGCCCCAGGAACTATTTGCGCGCCCAGCCGGTTCACAGGGTCGTAGAGAACCGACCCGCCGTCAAAGGAGTAACCGAAGGATTGTGAGTAGCTGACCCGGATGAGGTCGCCCGGCATCACTTTGCTGAAGCCGGCCTGGGTTGGATCCGTTTCAAGAAAGGCAAACGGAAGTGCGAAGGAAATGTCGTTTGTTACTGCATTGAAGCTGTAGCCGGTATTTAGCAGGCTATAGTAAGGCCCACCCGAGCCGGTGTTTTGAAAGCGGCTATTGGTTACCTCAATGACTATGCCACTAAAGTTCGGACCGCCAAGATAGATGTTAGAGAATTGATCGACCGAGGCACCATTTGGCGGAGTAGCCTTCACATCGACATAGAAGTATGTGCTGTCCGCGCCTGTGCGAACCGTGTAAGCGGTTTCGTTGTTTACATTTGAAGGATTGTTGAAGTTGCTGGTGGGTGCATTCGGGTCATACCCAACGTAGGCAGAGGTCGTATAGACAGGCGTGGGAGCTGCGTGCGCAGCAACGCTAACAGCAGCTATCAAAGCTGCCGCAGTAGATAAAAGGAAACGCATGTAGTGTGACTCCGGGGAAAGAAGAAGTAAATGAAACTGAGCGCGCCAACTCTTCACGGCTTGGCTGTGCTGGGCAGATTTGAAGCATGTGACCAATATCTTTGTAAGCATGTACAACGCCGGGTAAAGTCCTCCGCTAGCTGGCGTGGACTTACACGGCAGGAAAATCAGATTGAAAGCCAGTGGCGCAACACTACTTGTGTGCCGCTTAGATGTCAACGACGGACCCGTATGGTGACGCATCTTGTCCACTTCTTGAACGCGTCTTCTCCTGTTCTATAGGTGCGCAGCAGGGTTGCAGAGGCAAAAGTCGGTGTCCGAGGCTGACGGCGGCGGAGTTTTTTTCCCCACACAGCGGATGCTCCGAACCCATCTGCAGCACCAGTTCACCACCATTCGCCATGTCTCCATGCCAACACCATGACGTCCAAAGCGGCTTGCCATTGAACGTGGCGGACTGGATGTAGTGGTTCAATCCAGCGGCCCCCGAACCTCGCGCGACGATGTGCAGCGTCTTGCCGTTGCCAACAGCGAGTGTCGCATCTGGAACGGTAGGCGAGCCGAGCAGGTACACGTCCTGCCCCGCGACGGGGTAAAGGCCCAGCGTGTTGAAGATCAGCCAGCTCGACATCGCTCCAGAATCATCATTGCCATGGGATGCCCGTGCGCGTCTCGGTGAAGTCCTTCTTCAGCGTCAGGCGCAGCACATCTGCCGTGCGATCCGGCCGTCCGGCCCACAGGTAGAGCATCGGCATCATGAACCGCGATTCGTTGGTCACGTCATAGTGGCCATGCGTGAAGTTGTAGTCGAGCCGACGGGTGACTCCTTCGGACGCCCGCCAAATCGACGATCCGTCGATGTCATGCGGTGCATACAGCGAGTAAGTCCACTCGTCACCCTCATAAAAGAACGTCCACCATGAACCTTTGGTGATCGTATTGGTGCGGCACAAGATCCATCAGCATTGCGCGGTCGAATGAAGCCGCTGAGCCTTGCGCACTGCGCCTGGCGCGCTCGTTACGTCCGCACCCTGAATCAACTTCGGGCCCACGTAGCAGCCAGTCTGGTTCGGCGCGTCAGCGGAAAGTGTAACGCAGCACCGTAGCTACCCTGGTGAACGCAGATGCGTCGTTGTGCCGCCAGCCGAGATGCTTTGAGCTGTTCGCTGCATTGGCAGATGTAAATCGCCGCCGCTCCACTCCTTACGAAGAAACAGGGCGATAGCCGCTGCCAGCAGAAAGCCGCCTGTAGTCAGGGATAGGCCGAACGCAAAGCCTTTCTCCTGTGCCACACGCCCCACCGTAAACGGTGCGGCTGCGCTCACGATCCGCCCCAGATTATAGGCGAAGCCCATAGCCCGGCCGCGAAGCGCCGTTGGAAACGCTTCGCTAGCGATGACGGAAAAGCCACTGAAATAGCCCGAACCCCAGAAGCCCACGATAGGCCCCAGCAACAGTAACGCCGCCGCTGAATGAACAAACGCGTACAGCGGGACTACCATCGCAGCCACGCATAGGAACGTGACATAGACCGGCTTACGGCCGAAGCGGTCTGCCAGCGGTCCGAAGCTGATGTAGCCAAGAAAGGTGCCAAGCTGCATCACGATGGTCCACGTGGAGGTGTGCAGGATGTCCAGGCCATGACCGCCCTTGGATACAGGCGCTGCCAGGAACGAAGGCGTCCATGAAAACAATCCCCACCATGCAAACAGGCTGGCTGCATTCATGCCTGTAATAACGAGTGTGCGCGGCGCAAGCCTGCCTCGAAACAGCGCACTTACCGGCACCTTGGGAGCTTGTTTCCAGTGCTCCGGTTCTTTCACCTTGCGGCGGATCCACACGGTGACAAGCGCCGGCAGCAGGCCCGCAAGAAACACCGCGCGCCAGCCGAAGTGCGGCATGATCAGCGCGACGACTGCAGCCGCCAGCGCATAGCCAAGCGCCCATGCGCTCTGTACGAGTGACAGCGCCTTGGCGCGGTGCTGCGCAGGCCATGTTTCCGCCACCAGGGCAGCACCTGAAGCCCACTCACCGCCCATGCCGATACCCAGCAGCAGTCGGCAGATGGCAAGCTGCGGAACCGTATGCACAAACGCACATAGACCGGTGCAGACCGTGTAGATCAGGATCGAGAGTGACAGCGCCCGCGTGCGCCCAAACCGGTCCGCAACAAAGCCAAACCCGATGCCTCCAAACGCGGCTGCAACCAGCGTGAAACTCATGATCAGACCGGCTGTGGCAGAACTCATGCCAAGGTCTTTACTCGCCGCGGGAATCACCAGTGAGTAGAGCATGACGTCCATGCTGTCGAGCATCCAGCCGAGCGACGCAGCCAGCAGCGCATTGCGCCTTGCAGGCTGCCTTGCGGTCGCCCAGAACGTGGCGTTATCCAGAACGCTGTCGGTCACTCGGGCTCCGTGGCTCAGTGCTGCGTGGGTGTGGGTGCGACTGGCTGCGAAGCCGAGGGCGTTCTTCCAGTATCGAGTGATTCTCCAGCGCCACCTGTAGGTGCGGTACTTGGCGTGTTTGTGCCGCCAGGCTGCGTCGGCACACCCGGAGCCGTGTCAGCCTTCACCTCAGGCAGCACAGGCCGATCGCGATTCACACTCCATTGCACGCCATCGAAGAACTCCTTTTGCGTGCGTTTGATCTTGAACTTGCCATCCGACAAAAACTGAAGGTGCGCATGATCGTAAGCCAGTCCCGCACCCGCAACCAGGTGCAGCCACGGACCGCGCGCGGTTTCATCCGGAGCCTCTGTGTAGCCATCGTCATAAGTCACATCAGGAAAGCGAGCACTGAAGGCTGCGGAACGCGCGCCCGGCTGCTGACCTGTGACCGCCATGTACACGCGCACGCCCTTGTAAATGGGCTGCTGGAATGCTCGCTGGTCCCACTGCTGGCCATAGCGGAAGTAGCGTGCGTTCATACGGGCGTTCATGTCCAGCACACCAGGTGCCGTGGCCATGTTGTTCACGATGTAATCGCGCAGGGTGTAGTTCACCGTCTTGCTCTGTGGGTGGTCTTCGTCGTTGAAGTAGTACAGGCTGGTAAACCATCCGCGAGGAGCCCACCACGCCCGCCCCAGTTCCGCACCGTTACGTGAGATCACCCACGCAGAGTACTCCGAGAAAGGCTGCACCCACTCATGCGACGGATAACCGTGCGGATTCAAAAAGCCGTCCGGCAGCCACGCCTCCCAAAGCTGGCGGCGTGTGCGCGACTCGGGATAGACCGGATCCTGCTCCCACTGGCCGGTGGCCATGTCGGCTGTCAGCGATGCGTGGTAGCCCGCATGCAGCATATTGTCCGGCGTCAGCTTGGCCATGTCCATCGCCAGTTCCGCACCGTCAGGATTGGTGACCGGATGGATGACAACGTTAACTTTATCCAGCGACTTGCGGCGTGCGGGATCGAGCACCAACTCTTCCGCAAGCTTGTGAATATGGCTGGTGCTGCTGACTTCGTTTGCGTGCTGCCGGCCGGAGTAGATGATGGCTGCCTTCAGCGTCGTCTCCTTCGCCATGGAGCGCAGGGCAGAGGGTGCGGGCAACATCACATCGGCAGCCCAGATGTTATTGCCCATGTAGCTGCGGCCCATCCAGTAAACATTCACGCCGGGAAAAGTAGACAGCCGCGACAGCAGACGCTCGTTCTCTTCCAAGCCGATGGGCTGGTCCCACTGCACAAAGGTTTTGTCGGCCTTCTGCACGGCAGGAGCGATGTCCGCGATCTGCGGACGTGCATGTGGCGGCGCGATGACGGATGCCTGCGCGGTAAGCGTCTCCGGCTTGGTGTGTTCCGCGGGATGTAGATCGAGCGGCAAAGCAAACTCAAAGCTGAGCTGCTTCAGATGCGGGTAAGCCATACGCGCCGTGTACAGCCCGGCAGTGTGCATCTTCTCAAGCCATGCAAGCTGTCCCTTTGCCTGCTCGGCTGAAAGAACCGTGTGCTCCAGCGTGTCTTCCGTTACCAGGTTGCGCCACTCTTCGAATTTGTCTTCATTGCTGGCGACGGGAAGGCTCCATGTGAGGGCGCTTACCGTGTCAGAACCAGCCTGCACGCGAGCGGCAATCAGGCGCGGATCACCTTCGCCCACCGGCGGCAGATCGCGCTTCCACTCATCACCGGCGTCGCTCGTCTTCCATGCCAGCGCAACCTGCGGGCGGGCCGCATCGGTTCCATAGAACTCCACACGCACATGCGGGTCTTTGCCTTCGTCGGACAGGTGCGCGATGGGCACCACACGGCCCATGTAATCCATGATGCCGGTGGAAAAGGTGTTGCCAAAGATGTAGAACGAGTTCTGCGTAGCAAACAGCAGGTCTTCCTGCAATCCTTCGAGCGACGAAATACGTTCCTGATCGAGGCCCAGCGAGTAGTCCGGCTCGCTCATGTGGACGTCGACCTTGATGGTGTCGAACAGCGGTTGAAACTCTAGCTTGGGCTTGCCGTTGTTCTGCGCGAGCACGCTGTGGATGATCTTCGGCATGGTCGTGTCCTGATAATGCTCCCAGAACATTTCCGTGTCGGTCGGTACACGCTCTGTCCCAACCTGTTTGCCGTCAGGGCTCGTGATCGTTACCCAGCCAGTCTCAATACCTACCTGTTCGTAGTTATCAAACTCAGTGGAGTAAGGGCGCTGGTGCATGTGCTGCGTGAAGTCGCGTGTAAGGACTTCTTTGCCGCCCTTGTCGAGAGCGTGCACGCGGTACGTCGGTCCACTGTCCGATTGCATCTTCTTGAACGTGACATTGGTAAGCGGTAGCTTCAGATCTCGCGCCAGGATTTCATCCACCGGGTAGAGCTCCTGGATCCAACGCTCCTCCGTCCGCATGGTTGATTCTTTCTTCGGATCGCGATACGGCGCGAACTCGATGACGAGCTTCTCCGCGTGCTTGCCCGCGAGAGCCGGCTCAACAGAATCCACCAGCCAGCTGTACCCCTGCTTATAAGCGGAAAGCACTTCAACCTGCGCGTTCTTCACGCCGCCAGCGTTCAGCACTGCTTTAAGTTGATCCGTGAGCATCTT
>CAXUEW010000219.1:751-6127 GCA_964250115.1 uncultured Terriglobus sp. | reverse complement strand
GATGGTGACGGCGGCGGCTTCGGTGGCGGCGAAGGTGGCAGTTCCGGCGGCGGCGGTGCGGGCGGTAGTTGGTAGGTTTCGAGGTGAGATATGGCACAGATGTTGGAAGGAAATGGAAGTCGAGGATCGTCTATGAAAAAGGGTTTGATCGGTATTGCTGTTCTCGTTGTGCTGGTTCTGCTGATCGGCGGCAGTTGGATTTCTGCCCACAACACTATCGCGGTCAAGTCGAACCAGACGGACGCCGCGTTCCACGACATTGACATCAACCTGCAGCGGCGCGCAGATCTGATTCCGAACCTGGTAGCGAGCGTCAAGGGCTACGCCAAGGTCGAGACCACAGTGCTGACCAACATCGCGCAGGCACGCGCGGGACTGCTGCAGGCGCAGACGCCCGGTGAAAAGCTGGCCGCGAATGACCGCTTGTCTGTGTCACTGCTGCCTCTGACGCGGATGCAGGAGGCATACCCCGACCTAAAGAGCAACCAGCAGTTTATGCGTCTGGAAGATGAGTTGTCTGGAACGGAGAATCGTATCGCTGTCACCCGCAAACGGTACAACGACACAATTCTGGATTACAACAACACCATCTCAGTCTTCCCGAACAGTCTATGGGCCAGCTTGTCGGGCTATCACCGCAAGGACACCTATTACAGTGCGGACCCTGGATCGAAGACCGCGCCGAAAGTTGACTTTAACTAGGCGCAACCGCGCACGAAAAGGCCGTCGCTCAGGCGACGGCCTCTCCCTTTACGCATGAAAAAGCTTACCGCGTAAACGAACCCACGGCGCTGGTTTCGTCATCCTTCACATCGAACACTGTGTACAGCTTGGTAATCTGCAGCAGGTCGTGGACCTTCTTGGTCAGGTTCAGCAGCTTCAGTTCGCCGCCGGCATTCTTCACGCTGGTAAATGCGCTGACCAACTCGCCAATGCCGGAGCTGTCGATGTAGCTGACATCACCCAAATTCAGCAGAATGTTCTTGTCGCCTTTGGCAAGCAGATCGCGGACGGCGTCACGAACAACGACACTGCCTTCGCCAAGGGTGATACGTCCGCTCAAATCAAGAATGGTAACGCCGTCTACCTGGCGCGTGCTTACCTTGAGGCTCATCGTGTTCTCCTGCCGAGAAGTCGGCGTGGTGCAAGATTCAGGTTTGAAAGTTTCAGGCTTCGTTTGATCCGGTTGCACGATGCTTGATCAGCGTCAATTCCGTGCCCGGTGACAACTGCCGAAAGTGTACTTCATCCATGAATGCCCGCATCAGAAATACGCCTCTACCGGAACCGCGCAGGATATTTTCAGGCGACAGCGGATCGGGGATGTTTTCCGAGTCGAACCCGCCGCCCTGGTCGCCGATACGGAAAATCAGGTCTTTGTCTGTTGCTTCAAAGGTAGCAGTCACCTGCTTTTCACGGTCGTAGACGTTGCCGTGGATTACTGCGTTGACCGCGGCTTCACGTACGGCCATCGCAATATTTGAGACGTCATCTTCATCGAAACCAAACCGCTTTGCGAAGCCTTCGGCTTCCTGCTCGACGCGGTCCACGGTTTCAAGTGTGGATGCGAGGATCAGGTCCGTTCGGGTTGTTGGCGTATTGGGCACAGCGCTCCAGGTGGGGGCGATCAACGGGCAGCTTCCTCCGCAGTGTCCGTCTCGCCGTGACGAAAGTCAAGGCAGCGTTGCGGAAAGGCAAGCGCAGGCCGCAGCTGCCGAAGAGATTGGCTCCCTGTGCAATGCCTTCGGTAGACTGCCCTTGAGAGTAGATGGGGGTGCGGCGCATGACAGAACAGACAATCCGCAGGACCAGCCTATCCTCGCTTGATGGTGCCGTCAGCGGGCGCGTGGCAGAGTTCATGCTGGTGGCAGAAGGAGCCGGCACACACGTCACCAGCCTGGTCCTGTCGCAATCCGGCACCATGCGCGACACCCAGCTTTTCTGCGTTCCGCTGCATAGCTTGCTATTCCACCGCGATGGCAGCATGCAGCTCCGCAACAGCGACGCGCCCGTTCCGCTGGTCATCTCGCCTTCTTCTGTATTGCTCGAACGCGACCTGCTGGACCAACAAATTATCGACGTGCACGGCCACAAGGTAGTGCGTGTTAACGATGTGGACCTGGTGTGGGAGGTGGAGGACGACTCAGTCTGCAAACTGCGTATTGCTGAGGTTGAAGTTGGGCTGCGTGGCGCGGTCCGTCGCCTGCTCAAGGGCCTGCCGCTTCGCTTTGTTGAGGCAATGGCGCATCGCTTTCAGCCGCGTGTAATCCCCTGGGAGTTTGTCGACCTGATTGACCGCGATCCCGCGCGCCGTGTGCGCCTCAAAGTGGAGCAGGACCGCCTATCGCATATGCATCCGTCCGACATTGCCGACATTCTTGAGGATCTTGCACCGGCCGAACGCGATGCCGTCTTCACCTCCTTGAATGAGGAGGTCGCTGCAGAGGCACTGGAAGAGGTGGACCCCAAACTGCAGCGGTCGCTGCTGGAGCACATGGAATCGAGCCGCGTTGCGGACATTGTCGAAGAGATGGACCCGGGGGCAGCGGCGGATCTGCTGTCAGAGCTGTCGGACGAACGGTCTGAGGCCATCCTGCACGAGATGGAGCCGGAAGAGCGCAAGGAGGTGGAAGAACTGCTTGAGTTCCCCGACGACTGGGCTGCTGGCCGCATGACTACGGACTACGTTTGCGTAGAGGAAGATGCCGATGTTCACGCTGCAATTGAGGCGTTGCGCGCGTTTGAGGGTGACATTGAAACCGTTAGTGAAGTCTTCCTTGTGGATCAGGAGCAGCACTTGATTGGTATCGTAAGCCTTGCACGCATCACGCTGGCGGAGGGTTCCACGCGGCTGGTTTCGCTGAAGGAGCCTCGAGTCTACTCGTGCACGGTGGATGCTGGCAGCCGCGAGATTGCAGAGCGTTTCGACAAGTACAACCTGCGGTCGCTGGCCGTGCTGGACAAAGACTGCCTGTTGGTTGGCGTCATCTACGCGGAGCACGTGATCGCGCTGCTGCGTGCGGGGCGCTGACGCATGAACATTCTGTACGTGTCGCAACTGGCAACCCATGACTCTGCCTGGTATCGGGTGCTGGCCTTGCGCCGCGAAGGGCATCAGGTCATCACGATCAACACTCTCGATTATGGTCAGCGCAACCCGCTGCTCAAGAAAATTGAATTTCGAGCGACAACCGGGCCGGAGGTAAGCCGCCTGAACCGCGACATTCTTGCCTCAGCTCGGCGTGATCGCCCTGATGTTTTGTGGGCCGACAAGCTGCTCTGGATGCGGCCAGAGACGCTGGATACATTGCGTTCGCTAGGGGTCGTCACCGTGTCGTACATGATCGACAACTTCTTCGGACCGCGCCGCGACCCGGGCTGGCGGCTGTATGCGAAGACCATTCCCCTTTACGATCTGCACTGCACGCAACGCGACCGCAACGTGCTCGACTACAGGAAGGCCGGCGCGCGCGACGTGATCAAGGTGCAAACAGCATACGAACCCACTGTCCACTATCCCTCGGAACCCGCCTACACGGATAGTCAAAGAGATCGAGGCGTATCGTTCATCGGCACGTCCTACGATGATCGGGCGGAAACATTGACACGGCTGCACCAGCAGGGCTTTCCGGTCGTCATTTCAGGTGGACCGCAGCATTGGAAGCGAACCCTCACGCCCGCTTTGTACAGCACACTCTTCCGCGAGGGCGAGCTATACGGCAAACAGTATCGAGAAGCCATTTGGCGATCAAAGATCAACCTGAGTTTTCTTACGCATAGCAACCAGGATGAGTTTGCCCATAAGAGCTTTGAAATTGCCGCTTGCGGAGGCTTTCTGCTGGCAGAACGTTCTGACGGACACAGCGAGCGTTTCCGCGAAGACGAAGAAGCCGTCTTCTTTTCGGATTTCGAAGAGTGCGTTCGTAAGATTGAACTGTACCTGCCCAACCAGGCAGAACGCCAACGCATCGCCGTGAACGGACAAAGGCGCGCGGCCACGTCCGGTTATGACAACGACACGCAGGTTCGCCGCATAGTCCAACGCGTGCGAGTCCTGGTTCAGCAGCAGGCGGAGCGCGTCGCAACTTCAAGCACAGAGGCTTACTCCAGAGCCGGAAGTGTCTCCGGGGAGAACACGGCATGAAGCTGTTTCGTAGCTGGCGTGTCCGAATCCTCTTCTTTCTGGCTGCTCTGGGACCAGGCTTCATCACGGCCAATGTCGATAACGATGCGGGCGGCATCCTCACCTATTCGCAGGCCGGCGCGCAATACGGCTACTCGCTGCTGTGGACGATGTTGCCGATTACGGTCGCGTTGATCGTGGTGCAGGAAATGTGCGCGCGCATGGGCGCGGTGACGGGCAAGGGACTAAGCGACCTGATCCGCGAAGAGTTCGGACTGCGCATGACGTTCGTTATCATGCTGCTGCTGGTGGTGGTCAACTTCGGCAACGTCATCGCGGAGTTTACGGGAATCGCCGGCTCGCTGCAGCTCTTTCACGTGAGCAAGTACATCGCCGTGCCGGTGTGCGCACTCCTGGTCTGGGCCATGGTGGTCAAGGGCGATTACAAGAGTGTCGAGAAGATCTTCCTGTTCGCGTCGGTGGTGTACCTGGCTTACATCGTTGCGGGCGTGCTGGGACGTCCTGACTGGCACCTGGCCCTGACGGAAACCGTAAAACTGCCGCCGCGCAAGGCGTGGAGCGACCGCAATTACGTCTACATGACCGTCGGTGTCATCGGCACGACCATCACGCCATGGATGCAGTTTTACCTGCAGTCGTCGATCGTGGAAAAGGGCGTGACCGTGCGCCAGTACAAGGCGACGCGGCTCGACGTGATCATCGGATCCATCTTCACGGATGTCGTCGCATGGTTCATCGTGGTGGTGTGTGCTGCAACACTTTATGTACACGGCGTTCGGCAGATCAACGTGCCGGCGGACGCGGCAGAGGCCATGCGTCCCATTGCGGGTGATTATGCATTCCTACTATTCGCCGCAGGGCTATTCAATGCGTCGTTGTTTGCGGCATCTATTCTGCCGCTTTCCACGGCTTACACGGTGTGCGAGGGCCTGGGGTTTGAGAGCGGGCTGGATCGGACGTGGAAGCAGGCTCCGGTCTTTTACTGGCTGTACACCGGGCTGATTGTCTCTGGAGCGGCAGTCGTTCTGATTCCTAACTTCCCCTTGGTCAGCATGGCCATCCTGTCGCAGGTACTGAACGGACTGTTGCTGCCTGTGGTGATGTATTTCATGCTGAAACTGATCAACAGCCAGGACCTGATGGGCGAGTACAGGAACGGTGTGTGGTTCAATTCCATCGCATGGGCTACCGCCGGGATTGTCACGGTGCTGTCTTTGGTGCTGGTGTGGCAG
>CAXUEW010000219.1:0-741 GCA_964250115.1 uncultured Terriglobus sp. | reverse complement strand
CATTACGCGGCCTGGTCTGAAGGAGCATGGATCTCGTTTTGCAAGAATCGGGTGTTGCAAGGTGAAGCCGTGTCCTTATGCAATCGCTGCGGTTTTAACACGGAGGCCGCAGAGGTAACACGGTGGTCACGGAGTATGCGGAGAGAACATACCTTTCTCTTCACTCCGTGCGACCTCCGTGTACTCTGTGTTCGTTTTTAACGAAACGTAGGCACACTTTGCCGGGCAGCTTACTTGAAGTACTTCGGCTGCATGCCCGGTGCCCACGGGTCGTAGTGCGCGGCGAAGGCGGCGCGGCGGCCGATGGATGGATGCGAATAGGTCCAGAACTCGAGGAACTGTGAGGGGTTGGGGTCGTCGTAGCTGGTTTCGCCCAGCACCTGAAAGGCGGCGCGTGCGCTTGCTGCCGGGCTGGCGACGATGCCGTGAATGGCTTCCTGTCCGTACACGTCGGCGGCATGCTCCTGGACGCGCGTGAGTGTCGATGTAATCGGTTCCAGCACGATGGAGAACAGAGAGAACGCCAGCAGCAGGATCACGAGCGTGCTCCATTCCAGCTGTGTCGAAATGCCCCACGTCGGCCCAAAGCGACGGATACACCATTGCACAAATCGGAAGCCGAGATAGAGCAGGAAGAACAGCGTCACAGAGGAGATGACGATACCGCGCACGATGTGGTGCAGAACGTAGTGGCCCGACTCATGACCGAAGATGAACAGGATCTCGTCGGTCGTGCCCTTG
>CAXUEW010000218.1:0-6181 GCA_964250115.1 uncultured Terriglobus sp. | reverse complement strand
GGAGTCGATTCCCGGCTTCAACACGCAACTTTCGCTCGCGCGCTTTGGCGAGGTCATCGCGGAGTGCGGCTTCAGCATGATCGGGCAGACCAAAAATCTCGTGCCCGCCGACCGCATCCTGTACGCCCTGCGCGACCACACCGGCACCGTTGAATCGCCGTACCTGATCACTGCCAGCATCATGAGCAAGAAACTGGCGGAAGACCTGAACGGCCTGGTGCTGGATGTGAAGACCGGCTCTGGCGCGTTTATGCAGAGGTACGAAGACAGCGAACACCTTGCACGCCTGCTGGTCGGCACCGGCGAAGGCAACGGCACACGAACTGTCGCCCTCCTGACGGCGATGGATGAGCCGCTGGGCCGTTTTGCCGGAAACTGGGTTGAGGTATGGGAATGCATCGATATCCTGCGCGGTAGCGAACACCCCATGTCTGCCGACCTGATCGAACTGTCTGCCGTACTAGCCGGATGGATGCTCCACCTTGGCGGTATATCCGGCAGCCCGGCAGAGGGCCGTGCGCATGCACTGCATCTTCTCCGCAACGGTGCAGCGTACGAGCGCTGGCTGCAGATGGTGAAGCTGCAGGGTGGGGTTACTGCGCCTTTTGACAACCCTGCCGCCTTCCATAAGCCGGTAGCAACGCGAGTGTTGCGCGCGGAACAAGATGGCTACTTGAAAGGCATGGATTGCACCGAAGTGGGCTGGGCTGTGCAGCGGCTGGGCGCTGGACGCGAGGTGCCCGGGGGTCCCGTTGCGGCACATGCAGGTATTGAGATGCATGCAAAGATCGGTGACCGCGTGCTGGCCGGTCAGCCGCTGGTTACCCTGTTCACCGAGGGCCCTTCGCTGTTGGAAACACCGGCGGAGATGCTGCGGGGAACGCTGGCCATCGGCAGCGAACCACCCACGCGACAGCCGCTTATCCGGCGCGTCATCACCGCCGCAGACCTCTAGTCCGGTACACTTCTCCCCAAGCACACACATCCTGCAAACGGAGGGCGACGCATTGGCCCGCTTCACCGGTCTTATCGGTCTCGTCGTACTGCTGGCCGTGGCCTATGCCCTGTCCACGGATCGGCGCGCCATCCGCTGGCGCACCGTCGCATGGGGCCTAAGCCTGCAGGTCTTCTTCGCGTTCCTAGTAATCCGATGGAGCTTTGGCCAGGTCGTCTTGAAGAAGGGCGCGGATGCAGTCTCCGGCCTGCTTGCGCATTCCGTGGACGGGTCATCCATGGTCTTCGGCCAGCTTGGCGTCCCGACTAGCCCGCTGAATGTTTTTGCGTTTGCGGTGCTGCCGACCATTATTTTCGTCTCCGCTCTTTTCGCCGTGCTGTACCACCTGGGCATCATGCAGTTCGTCATCCGCGGCATGGCCTGGCTGATGCAGCGCACCATGGGCACATCTGGAGCAGAATCGACCAACGTCGCAGCCTCGATCTTCATGGGTCAGACTGAGGCTCCGCTGACCATCCGTCCGTTTCTGAACGGCGCAACCCGTTCTGAGCTGATGACCATTATGACCAGCGGCATGGCGCATGTTTCCGGCGGCATCATGGCGGCATATATCTCGTTCGGCATCCGCGCTCAGGACTTGCTGAGCGCCGTGATTATGACCGCGCCTGGGACCATCCTGATCGCGAAAATGCTGGTGCCCGAGACCGAAGTACCCGAGACGATGGGCACCGTGCACATCAATAGCGAAGACGAGCACAAGAACGAGAACCTGGTCGGAGCCATTGCGCGCGGCACCATCGACGGCGGCAAGCTCGCGTTCAACGTCGCCATCATGCTCATCAGTTTCCTGGCGCTGGTCGGGCTGCTGAACGGAATTCTGACGGGTATCCACAACTTAGTTGGCGTGCACAATATCAGCGGCCATGACGTGAGTTTTCCTTCCACGTTGAATTCGATCCTTGGCTTCTTCTGCGCACCCATCGCCTGGATGATCGGCATTCCCTGGCACGATGCGCCAACAGTCGGCAACCTGATCGGCACGCGCGCGGTGCTGAACGAGTTCATCGCCTACACCGATCTGGGCAAGCTGGCGAACGCTCACGCCATCTCCACGCGCACGCTGGCCATTGCCACCTTCGCACTGTGCGGCTTCGCAAACATCGGCTCAGTTGGCATGCAAATCGGCGGTATCGGCGCGCTGATTCCCAACCGCCGCAACGAGCTTGCCCGGCTGGGGATGCGAGCCCTGCTGGCAGGTACCATCGCGAACCTGATGAGTGCGGCCATTGTCAGCATGCTGCTGCGATGAAGCACGACCTCAATGTTGCTCTCTCTTGTTATTCTTACAGCGACGCATCGAACAGTGGAGAGTCTTATGACCATACATCTAAGCGCGGAAGAACAGCAGGCGATGGAGAAGGTCGTTGCGGGTGGACAGTTCACGTCTGTGGATGAAGCGGTGCATGCTGCCGTTCGAAATCTATCGGATGAGCATGCGGATTGGCTGGTCTACGCACGCCGGCAAATCCAGCTTGGACTCGATGACATCGCAGCGGGCAGGGTCGTCGATGGCGAAGCTTTCCTTCGTGAACTCAAGGCCATGCGTGATCCTGCGTGAAATCGTTCCGCATCGCCGACGAGGCGAGATGTGACATCCGCAGGATCGCGGCGTATTACAAGAAGACTAGCGGATCAAATCACTGGTTTCTCGATCAGGTAGACGAAGCGATTGAACACCTTGTGCGATTTCCAGCTTCAGGACATCACCGGAATGAGTTGAAAAATCCTTCGTTGCGCTGCTGGGTATTCGCACCCTACATCCTGATCTACCGGACAGAAGCGGACGTCATCGTTATCGTCAGCGTGGTGCACTCCTCACGGGATTTATTTCAGATAACTGAGAGCCTGCATGACTGACCTGTATACACAGGCAAAGGCCGCTGCCGACTGCCTGCAGAGCAAGAGCCCGCACCAGGCGCGCCTCGGCATCATTCTCGGATCGGGGCTTGGCGACTTTGCCGATCAGGTGCAGGATGCCGTTGCCATTTCCTATGCAGACATCCCGCACTTTCCGCAATCGACGGTGGAGGGGCACAGCTGTCGCCTTGTGCTTGGAACGATTGCAGGCGTGCCTGTAGCAGTCATGCAGGGGCGCGTGCATGCGTATGAAGGCTACCGCATGGACCAGGTTACCTTCCCAACGCGCGTGCTTGGCCTGCTGGGTGTGCGGACGTTGATCGTGACCAACGCGTCAGGCGGCATCCGGCCCGATCTGACCAACGGCATGGTGGTCGGCATCAGCGACCACATCAACCTGACCGGTACCAATGCAGCGCTGGGCGCAAACGAGCCACGCTTCGCCGTTGTACCTGGCAGTGGCCTGCGCTTCTTTGACATGAGTTCCGCCTACTCGCCAAAGCTGCTTACGCTGGCACAGGAGCAAGCTGCTGGGCAGGGATGGACGATGCAGACCGGTGTATACCTTGCCGTGCTTGGCCCAAGCTACGAGACCCCTGCGGAGATACGAGCCTTTCGCACGATGGGCGCAGACCTGGTCGGCATGAGCACCGTGCATGAGGTCATCGTTGCCCGCCACATGGGCATGGAAGTGCTTGGATTGTCACTGGTCACAAATGCCGCGGCAGGCGTCAGCAGCGAAGCCATCAATCATCTGGAAGTAATGGAGACAGGCGCACGCGTTGCAGAGCGTTTCTCGTCCCTGCTGCTTGCAGTGATCCCACGCATTGCAGACGGCATCGACACTGCATGAGCCAGCAGCTCACGTTGGCTGGCATCGTTCGCCCTATTGTTCTGGGTGTCGGCGGGTGCTCCGGTTCAGGCAAAACGACGCTTGCGCGTGAGCTTGCAAATCAGCTTGAGGCAGCGCTCTTTCCGCTTGATTTCTACTATCGCGACCTTGCCCATTTATCAGCCGCGGAGCGCAACACCTATAACTTCGATCATCCGGAGTCACTGGAGCACGATCTGATCGTGGACCACGTACAGGACCTGCGAGATGGTCGTGGCATCAACCGTCCCACCTACGACTTCAGCACGCACTCACGTGTCGCCGGCGTTACCGAGCACATGGAACCACAGGGCTTCCTGATCGTTGAAGGCATACTCGCGCTCCATTACAAGGCATTGCTGCCGCTCTACGACTACACCGTGTATGTGGACGCGCCGCATGACGTGTGCTTGATGCGCCGTATCCATCGCGACACACGCGAACGCGGCCGCACCGAAGCCAGTGTGCGCGAACAGTTTGAAATCCACGCAAAGCCCATGGCCGACACGTATGTGGTGCCAAGCCGCAACGCAGCCGACCTTACCGTGTCAGGCACCGAGGCGCTTGACTGGTCCATTGAGCTGGTGCTCGCGGCGCTACAGCAGCGCGGCCTACTGCGCGACAGGCACACCGCTCCGTAGCAGGATGTCAGCATGCCGTCTGGTAGCGCTACACAATCACTGGCGTATTTGCCATGCCTGCAAGCCCGAATACGTCGCGATAGTGAGCCACCAATTCCGGCGGACCGCTCGCCTTTTCATAATTATCTGAAAGCTTAACGGCAGGCCTGCCATTTGCCGAAGTCAGCTTGCACACCAGCGAGATGGGGGCCAGCGTGTCTTCTCCACGCGGATGGCATTCACGAAAGTCATTGGTCAGCAACGTGCCCCAGCCGGAAGAGAAACGGATGCGGCGTTCGCCCCGCCATTTGCGAGCATCTTGAAAGTCCGCTGCACCACGGAAATCGCGTGCGCTGACACCAGGCTGAATGGTTCCGGCAAAGTAGGCGTGTAGGCTGAGGATCTCCTGAGCATCCAGGCCGTCGCTGGCAATGATCAGCTTGTTCTTCGGGTCTTTGCCGCGCTGCTCGAGCCATGCAATGTACTCGTCCCCTGCAAGAAATGGGTCCTTGGAATCAATGCGCTGCCCCGTCCAGTCTGTCACCCAGTCGGGTGCACCCTGCAGGAACTGCGTTGTGCCGTAGGTATCCGGCAGCATCACGCGCAGTGCTCCGCCGTAGGTTTGCTGCCATAGCTCCAAGATGCGATATTGGGCGGTTTTCAGTTCTTCGTTGCTGTTTGCAACTGCAGCCAGTGCCATGGGTAGCTCATGTGCATTGGTGCCGATAGCCTCAAGATCGTGCTTGTAAGCGAGATAGGTGTTGCTGGTACCGGTGAAGGCGCCGTTCAGTTCGGCGTGCATGGCCTCTACAACAAACTCCTGCCACAAAAAGGAGTGACGCCGCCGCGTTCCGAAATCCGCTACAGCCAGGCCCGGCACACCGCGCAGCATCTCCACCTTGCCCCAAAGCCGTGTTTTCGCCCGGGAATACAGGATGTCGAGTTCAAACTCGCTCATACCCTTCAGCGCCGCACGCGTTTTGAGCTCGTTCAGGATGGAGAGCGCGTAGATCTCCCACATGGTGACCGCGACCCATTCGCCTTCAAAGCTCAGCTCAAGCTGGCCGTTTCGCTCGGAGATCTGGTATTCCGACAGGCAGAACTCGTGTTCCAGCCAATCAAGAAATGCCGGTTCAAAGATGCCCCGTGAGCCGTAGAAGGTATTGCCTGCCAGCCAGATCATCTCTGACCGGCGAAACCGCAGCTTTTTCACATGCTCGAACTGAGCAATGATTGCTTCCCGGGGAAACATCTCGCCCAGTCGAAACTTCGCGGTGCGGTTGTGCAGGCCAAAGCTGACGCGTGTCTGGCGGAAGTGCTTCCAGATGAACTGCAGCATCAGCAGCTTGTAAAAGTCCGTGTCCAGCAGTGATCGCACAATGGGGTCAAGATCCCAGTTGTGGTTGTGCGCCCGCTCAGAAAAATTGATGATCATGCTCCCGCTAGCCTATCAAGCTCAGGCGTCCGTGCCGCTTTCAAAGCAGCCATGCCTTGCAACGCAGAAGCGACACCAAGCCTGGTTCCCACCAAGGTGTATCGACATATTCGGAAGCGGCAACGTTGTGAGAGATGTTGTGGTTTCAGGAAGGGCACAGCTTTAGCTATGCCGTGTCCATCCGACATGAGCAACCGGCTTTAGCCGCCGAGGAACGCTTTCAAAGCCGACCTCAGGGGCTAAAGCCCTGCTTCGATTAGATTCGTAGCGGCACAGCTAAAGCTGTGCCCTTCCGAAGTTGTCGATACACCCTAGACGGATCCTCTGAACGCTGCTTTAGCCGCGTCAGAGTCCGATCTCAGCGGCTGAAGCCGCGTTCCCAT
>CAXUEW010000217.1:4802-6193 GCA_964250115.1 uncultured Terriglobus sp. | reverse complement strand
CCTGTTCGTGGCCAATTACGGTGGCGGCAACATTGCCGTGCTGCCGGTGCAGCAGGGAGGATTTCTGGGTTCGCCGATAGCCGTGCAAAACGACCTTGGCAATGTCGGGCCGGCAAAGGCGACAAATGCACCGCCGGGCAGCTTTGCCGTCAGCGGGCATGACGCGCCGCACGCGCACAGCATCATCGTCGACCCGTCGAACCGGTACGTCCTGCAGACTGACTTGGGGCAGGACCGCATCTACGTCTACAACTTCGACGCGCGCACAGGGAGCCTCTCACCGGCACAGACGCCCTTCGTCTCCTTGCCGCCGGGCGACGGTCCGCGGCACATCGTCTTCCATCCGAACGGCCGCTGGCTGTACTCGATCCAGGAGGAGGCATCCACACTGGTCCTGTTCCGCTTCGACAACAGCACCGGCAAGTTGACGCAGCAGCAGACCGTGTCCGCGCTGCCGCCCGGATTTACCGGAACCAGCTTCGCGTCAGAGCTGCAGATCGGCGGCGACGGCCGCGTGCTATACGCGTCCAACCGCCTGAACGACACCATTACAACCTTCCGCATTGGCTACGGTGGCGAACTTACCTTTGTGACCGAAACCGCAACACGGGGCGACTACCCGCGGCAGTTCCAGATCGATCCCTCCGGACGCTTTATGTACGTGGGCAATCAGCGCAGCGACAACCTGACTGTTTACGAGCTAGACGGCTTCTTCGGAGTACCGCGCTTTACCGGGCAGTACGTGCCGGTGGGCACACCCGCCTGCATCACCTTCCTGCCGTAGGCTTATAAAGCAGGAGTTACACACAGGGGGAGACATGCCTGGCATGTCTCCCCTGTCTGCCTGCCTTCGTCAGTCTGCCAGCACCATCTCGCGCTCCTCCACTGGCTGCCGCAGCCAGCCGTACAGCGGAAAGTCCTCGGCAAGCGCGGTCACCTGCCTGTGAATAGCGCGGAGGCGCGATTCGTCTGCGCGGTGCTCCAGCGCCTCGGCAATCCAGCCTGCGATCCGGCGCATCTCCGGCTCGCGCATGCCGCGGGTGGTCAGCGCGGGTGTACCGAAGCGGACGCCGCTCGGCTTCAGCGGCGGATTGGTGTCGTACGGAATGGCGTTCTTGTTGACGGTGATGCCTGCCTTGCCCAGCGCGGCCTCAGCCTCAGACCCGAGCATGCCCTTCGCGAATACATCCACCAGCATCAGGTGCGTATCCGTACCGCCCGACACAATACGGTAGCCTTCACCGGCCAGCGCCGCTGCAAGCTCCCGCGCATTGGCTACAGTCTGCGCGCTGTACGCGTGGAACTCTGGCTGCAGCGCCTCGCGGAACGCCACGGCCTTGGCCGCGATCACGTGCATCAGCGGTCCGCCCTGCTGGCCGGGGAAGACAGAC
>CAXUEW010000217.1:1063-4792 GCA_964250115.1 uncultured Terriglobus sp. | reverse complement strand
GTGGGTGGTGGTCGTGACCATGTGCGCGTGCGGCACCGGCGAGGGATGCACCTTGCCAGCCACCAGGCCGGCGAAGTGCGCCATGTCGATCATCAGATACGCGCCCACTGCGTCGGCGATCGCGCGCATGCGCTCGAAGTCCCAGATACGCGAGTAAGCTGAGCCACCGCCCACAATCACCTTTGGGTTCTCTCGCTTGGCGATCGCTTCCAGCTCGTCATAGTCGATCGTCTCCGTGTCGCGGCTTACCTGGTAGCCCACAATGCGGTACAGCTTGCCCGAAAAATTCAGCTTGTGACCGTGAGTCAGGTGACCGCCATGCGCCAGATCGAGCCCAAGGATGGTGTCACCCGGCTGAATCAACGTCATATACGCGGCGGCATTGGCTTGCGAACCGGAGTGCGGCTGCACGTTCACGTGGTCGGCACCGAAGATCTGCTTGGCGCGGTCGCGCGCAATGTTTTCCACCACGTCGGCGATCTCGCAGCCGCCGTAGTAGCGCCGCCCGGGATAGCCTTCCGCATACTTGTTCGTGAAGACCGTTCCCACAGCCTCCAGGACGGCACGCGAAACGAAGTTTTCCGACGCGATCATCTCCAGGCCGTCGTGCTGCCGTTCCGCCTCGAAGGCGATCTGTGCGGCGATTTCTGGGTCGGAGAGGGAGAGCGGAGCCTCTAAATCGATGGGCATGCGGCCTTCTTTCACTTGGGCGAACTGCCATCTCATTTGGGCCAGTGGGCGTTCGTCACCAAATTGATTATTTCATCGGCAGCGGGACTTGAACGAAAGTGATCTCACAGAATGCAGCCGGGAGCGCCACTATGCGTGAACTTTCGTGTTTTATGAGAACGAGGCCCTCCCCCAATGAACTTCCTGTTTTTTACCGGCATCGTCGTCTGCACCGTTGTGTTGCCCTGTGCACTGGCCCTTGTGTCCCTGCCGCAGAATGATGGCCGTGGCATGTAGCTTCGCCTGCCTCATTGAGGCAATGCCGCACAGCAAGTGCACTCAATGACGCATGCATCGGAGCGGAGCACGTATCTCGCACATAGCCCTGACGCAACAATGGCCACGTTGCCGTGGCCCTGCCGATGGACTGTTGCTGTTACTTGATGCGTGCCGACAATTCATTGACGCGGCCCTCAAGCTCCTTGTCAGTACCGTGAAACATGCGAAGATCTTCGTCAATACTTGCAAGACGTGCATGTACCTTATCGAACTGAGCATCGACCTTGTCGAACTGAGCGTTGACCTTGTCGAATTTAGTATCGACCTTGTCGAACTGGCGATTCATGTCGGTCTTAAGGTTGGTGACTTCCCGGTGATTCAACAGGATGCCCACCAGCACAAAGAACGTCGGGATGCCGATGGACAAGAGCAGTTGCACATTGGTCATATCAACACCTCCGTGGGCCTACGGTAGCAGATTCGGTCAGCTTTAGGCCACAACGTATGAGTATCCTCAGGCCCTGCGCGCGAATTTGCTGGGTGATGGGAATTAACCCTTCACCCGCACCAGGGTGCCACGCTCTAAGCGAAAGTGCTGGCCGCGCCAAACCACATCGTCGCCGGCATAGCTCCACGCCCACAGCAGCAGGCTGACGCAATCCCGCAGCGGCAGCAGCCAGAGATCGCGGAAGACCTGGCCGTCGCGGAGAATGCCGACGCCCACGTTCAGCACCAACGCGACGCGGGCCAGCAACACCAGCGACAGCAGCGTGATGCTGGGCAGTGCCGCTCCGCTGGCGACCACGTTCAGCATGGCCCACGGCAGCGCATAACTGGTGACCATGCCGAAGAAGCTCCACGGGCGGGCATCGCGAACGGTACGCCACCAGCGCACCTGGTGCTGCCAGAAACCGGACAAGTCATATTGCGGCACCGATGTCTGCACCACCTCGGGTGCCATCACCACGCACAGTCCGGCGCGATCAACTCGTTCGCCCAATTCGTAGTCGTCGGCAATGCGGTCCAGCAGCGGTGCCATGCCGCCAATGCTGTCCAGAGTGGACCGGCGGAGCGCCAGCGTACTGCCCAGCCCGAAGCGCACGCCGCGGTCCATAAGGCGCGCGGTAAACACGCCCGGCAAGAGATCCGCCGCGATACCCATGGATTCCAGCCGCGCCCACAACGTCGGCCTCGGCAGCGTCCTGCCCAGGTACGGCACGGTCACAAAGCCGACATTCGGCCCTGCCATCGCCGATGTAACGGCTGCCAGGTAGTGTGGTCCGGCAAGGATGTCTGCATCGTTAATGACCAACACTTCGCCCAGCGCGTGCGGCACCATCTGCAGCAGCGTGCTGACCTTGCCGTTGGTGCCCAGAATTTCCGGGCACTGGATGGCGCGAATGGGGGTCTCCGGGAACTCGGCTTTTAGCCGCTCCACTTCCGCAGCGAGTTGCGCATCGTCCGGATCGGCAAGACCCAGCAACAATTCAAACCGGCCACCATACTGCTGCGTGCACATGCTGGCGAAGGCCGCGTAACGATGCGGGTCCATGCCTTTCACCGGCTTCAGAACGGAGACGGTCGGCCAGGCCGCGGGCGGCGGTGGCAAAGGTTGCCGCCGGAAGGCGCGCGTGGCAAACAGGGCGAGTATGAGGTATACAAGGCCCGCCAAAGTCAGCAGGGTGGTAACAAGCGCAACCAACGGAGCAAGCACTCACTAAGTGTACGAGGTGTACGAGTTTCGCTGTTCCCGCTCAGGCGCGCATGACGACCTTTGCCGCGGCCTCTGTTGCGTGCTCATGGCTTTCCTTCGTGACGGGGCTCATGTAGCGACGCCACCAAAGCGTGTTGCGCGGCTTGCCGTCAAACTCTGCCGGTTCGCCGGGCTCCGGAATCCAGAGCGGCAGATTCGTCCTTGCGGCTGCTTCCGTCAGGCGCTCCGGCGGCTGAAACCAGTCATGGAAAGCCAGGTTGAACAGGCCCCAATGGATCGGCATCAGTACCTTCGCGCGGAGATCGCGCGCGGCCAGCAGGGCGTTATCAGGCCCCAAATGGATGTCGCTCCACAGCGGATCGAACGCACCAATCTCAAGCGTAGCCAGGTCGAACGGCCCGTATGCAGCACCGATCTCACGGAAGCCGTCGTAATAACCGGAATCCGCGCCGTGGTAGACGTTGTGGCGATCGGTACGCAGGGCAAACGAGGACCAAAGTGTCGTGTATCGCTTGAACGACCGGCCCGAGAAATGCCTCGCCGGCAGCGCGGTTAATGTCAGCGGCGTGGCGGTGGCTGAGGGAACTGTGAAGCTGTCCATCCAGTTCAGCTCGCGAATCCTTGCCGCGTCAATGCCCCATCGTCGCAAATGACTACCCACGCCCTCTGAGCAGATGAAGGTCGGCACCCGGTCCTTCAACTGCTTCATCGCATCCGAGTCGAGGTGGTCATAGTGGTCGTGTGTGATCAGCACAGCGTCCAGTGGCGGTAGAGCCTCCAGGCGGAGCGGCGGTGGGAAAAACCGTGCCGGTCCAAACCATTGAACAAAGGATGCCCTCTTAGAGAACACCGGATCGATCAGCAGCGTAGTGCCGTCCATCTCCACCAGCAGCGATGAATGTCCCAGCAAGGTCAAACGCAGGCCGCTCACGGAAGGCGTGGCGAAGACTTTGGGGTCGGCGTGGAACGGTCCAAGCTGCCGCCGCGGCACCCGCTCTTCCTTGCCGGTCAGCAGCTTTCGCAACATCTGGAAGATGTGCTTGGTCGCACCCACTTCCGTCGGGACG
>CAXUEW010000217.1:0-1053 GCA_964250115.1 uncultured Terriglobus sp. | reverse complement strand
CCTTGTTCATGGCGCGCGCGCTGCAGATAAGACATCGTGGATTTGGATGCGCACAAGCATCTTTCGTAGCGGTTTTGAAACGTAAAAAGCGTCTCCTGCACGCATCCTGCAAGGCGATTTGCCTCATTTGTGGTGCAGAAAACTCCCTCAGAAACGTGCCTGAACCGCTTTTTCGGCTGCAGAAAGTCACCTTTTGCGAGCAGATTTCAACACGGGAGCGAACGCGCCCCAAAGGAACTTTCCAGCGTCTCGCAACGTACCAGGAGTACGCTGGGAAGTGCCGGGTGAAACATGCATTGGACTGAGGCGCTGAAGCTGGCGCTGCAATCGTTGTGGGCCAACAAATTGCGCACCGTACTGACGCTGCTTGGCGTCGTCATTGGCGTGGCCGCAGTTATTTCCGTGGTGACGCTGGTCAACGGCGCGAATGCCTATGTTGACGCCAAGCTGAACCGCTATGGCTCTGACGTATTTACCGTGTCGAAGATGCCCAACTTGATTACCAGTTTTGCGGAATACACGCGTTTCCAAAAGCGCCGTAACGTCCTGCTGGATGACTTCAACCTGGTAAGTGAAAATTGCAAGCTGTGCCGTATGGTAGGTGCCTCGCAAGGCAGCAGTGTTGGCGTCAAATATGGGACTGATTCCGTTACCGGCGTAAGCCTGCGCGGCTGGACCGCAGCCATGGCAGACCTTAGCAACCTGAACATAATTGAAGGCCGCGCCTTTACGCCCACTGAAGTAGAACACGGAGCGCATGTCGCGATTGTGGGCACCGACATCCAGGAGAACCTGTTGAAAGGCGAAGACCCTATCAACAAGGAAATCCGCGTGGATGGGGTGGTCTACACAATTATCGGTCTCGATGAAAAGCAGGGCAAGACACTGGGCAACAGCCAGGATAATTACGTCTCCGTGCCAATTACGACTTACCAGCGCACTTACGGAACGCAGAAGACACTTACCATCTACGTGAAGGCCCCGGGTACTGGTGCGCCGCTGGAAGATACAGGAGCCGAGGTGCGTACTATCATCCGCTCTGCACGCCATGAC
>CAXUEW010000216.1:0-6203 GCA_964250115.1 uncultured Terriglobus sp. | reverse complement strand
CTGGAAGCGTGTTTTGCATCGCTCCGGACGGCTTTAAGCCGGTGAAATGTTTCCAGTGATCGCAAGCGACGCGGTACCGGGAGTGCCGTAGCCCTGCAGATAACCCAAAGCGGTCTGTGTGGCGCTGCCGTCAAGAGCGATGCCTCGCAGGAAGACCGTCCCCGTTGCATCGCCGGCGGTTAGCGGCGTGTACTGCACCGTCAGATCGCAGGCGCCGTTTATGGGCAGTGCGGCACATGTCGAGGCCAGCACGGCGAATTGCCTCGGCGACTCTACCGTGACGCCAAGCGCTTGTGATGACAGATTGTTCACATGCAGCACGCGTTGCAGGGCAGGCGCTCCGATAGAAGCCGTGCCAAAGTTTACCGTGCTGTGTTCGCCTGGAACGATCTGCAATCCCGCGTTGTCAGCCGTGTACAGGCCGCTGAGAGCCACTGCGTATTGAGTTGTGTTGGGCGCTCCCGCAGGCGACGTGGTCACCGGAATACGGAGCGTCCCGTTTGCAAGCAGGCCGGTCGCCGTGTAGGTGACGGAGAGATCGCAGCTCGCACTTGGAGAGAGTGATCCACAGCCGCTGCTTACGGCAAAATGCGTGTCGCTGCTGGTCGGAGAACCCACCGTAATCACAGCGTTTGAAGTGTTCGTGATGGTAATGCTCTGTTGTTTTTCCGCCGTACCGGGAACATTGTCGAAGCGCAGTTCGCCTGGTGTGAACGCCACTCCAGGGTCGTCCGATCCTATGCCGGTGAGCGACGAAACGGCTTGTCCCGCAGACGTCGTGACGGTGAGCGTTCCCGAGCGTGGTCCCGGCAGGGTCGGCGTGAATCGTACCGGAACCACGCAGGCAGCGCCCGGAGCGATGCTGCCTGAACTGCACGCCGCTGCGCCGGTGTTCTCGCTCGTCATGCTGAAATCACCGGTCACATTGGCACCCCCTGCCGTGACCGAAGAGGCTGTTCCGTTGGTCAGCAGAAACCCGGTCGATGCAGAAGACGAATGGACCGGAATCGTACCAAAGTCCTGGCTGATGGGTGTCAGGATCAGACCGGTTAGAGAGATGCCGATGCCAGCCGTTGCCAGGGTGGTGGGCCGGCCTCCCCCAGGCGACATCAGTGAAATGGTGCCGGTATGCGCACCGGCGGAACGTGTCAGAAACTGCACGCCGAGGTAGCAGTTGAAGCACGATCCGGTTGCTGTCAAACCAAACGAGCCTGCGGGCGGTTCACCGTGTCCGTAGCCTGTGTCTTCCACCAGCAGAACGGCGAAGTTCGCATCCGAGGAGGTGGCAGTCAGGGAAGGAAACGATTGCGACACCTCTAACCACTGCACGGCGGGCGTATTCAGCGGGACCTCGCCGAAGGCGAAACTGCCGCTGCCGTCGGGAAGGATCGACGTGCCGGTTCCGCTGAGCGCGACGTACGCCGGTGAACTGGAGCCCGCGGTGACGGAGAGCAGGCCTTGCCGGATGCCAGGAGCCGCCGGCGTAAAGGTCAACACTAGGGTGCAGCTTGCGCCACCGTTCAGCGTGGCAGGACAAGCTGTCGCATAAGCGAAATCCCCTGATGTCGCCAGTGCAAGGGAAAAGGGCAGTGTGCCAACATTGCTCACCGTGACCGCATAGGATTCGCTTGAAACCTGTGTGGCGGCGACGGGTGTGGCGAAGGTGACGGCTGAAAGGGAGAGGCGAAGGTCGGGGTTTGTCGCTGTGCCGCCGGAAGAGGGCTGCGGCAGTGTTTCGCCCAAGACGGTCACCGGCATGCCATCGACGTTGAGCGAGAGAGCGTCGCTTGAGGGTGCACTCCCCGCTTCATACCCGAGTACCATTCGGCAGATCGCATGGGGCTGCAGCGTGGCGGGGCATCGATCCACAACGCTGAAGGCAGGATTGGTGCCGGTCACAGCGGCGTGTACGACGGTCTGATCGCTGCTGTTGGAAAGGTAAAGGTAGCGGCTGCTGCGAAGCCCACCCACGAGCTGGCGGCCAAAATCCACCGTGGTAGCCGAAAGGGACAGCGATGCGGATTGCAGGTAGCCGGTCAGCAGCACGTCAGACGTGCCGATCTGCCAGTGGGCGTCCAAGGCGCCGTCATTTGAGCTGCCGGCTGCGGCATGAAGGCCGAGCGTGACGGTACACGTTCCGCCGGGTGCCAGGACCTTGGTGCCGCCCGCGCCGGACGGCGTGCAGGTGCTGCCGGTTTCGCTAATTGTGTAAGAGCCAGGCAGAGTCGACAAGTTCCGCGACGCAAATGTCTGTATGGAACCGCCCAGATTCGTAACCGTCAGAGTCCGCGTCACCGGTGCGGAGGTGGAGGTCACGATGCCGAAATCAAGCTCGCGCGGCAGAACCAAAGTTGCCCTTATTGCGCTTGATGCGACCGGCAGTTGCGTGGTGAACCCGGCAGCATTTGAGGCTTGCACGGCGATGGAGCCAGGCCCGGCACCCGCCAGCACAAGGCTGCATTCGCCACCCGCGGGCAGCGATGACGGGCAACCACTGTTCACCGTAAAACCCTGCGCGGTAATTTGAACGCCATTCCCAACTGCGGTACCAAGGTTGCGCAGCGTCAGGTTGGGCAGATCGTCCGTAGATAGCGCCAGGGTAGGTGCGCTTGTATCGGGAGCAAACTTAGCCAGCAGGCCTGCGCTGCCGCTGCACGCACTTCCGCTGCAGTCGGCAGTCGGCAACGCATCTCGCACAGTGGACGGCAATGCGGTGTTAGGCGCAAATGCGAACGAAAGATCGTAGCTCTGAGTTGCGAGCAGGTCCGAACTCAATGTGGGTGCAACCGAGCCGCTTGCGGCAACGGTGCCATCCGGCAAGACCGTGATGCCGCCTTCCGTTGCCGGCAGGCTGGCGTAACCGCTGTTTGTAATGGGCAGACCGCCCAATCGCGCTGCACGGTCCACAGTTCCGGTGGGCGTGATGCGCAGCACTGATGCATTGCCAAAGCTTTCCACGGGCAGCACCGGCAGCAGGGGCACGGTCACCGCATTCTGCAATGAAGCAAACACCCATGCGCTGCCGTCCGTTCCCGGAGTAATTACCGATTCGCTGGCAGGCACGAGCAGGGTTGAAGACAGGACTGAGGAACCGTCAGCCGCAAGGCGCACCGCCGTTTGGTAGCGCAGCAGCGGAGCGATGGGCGTTGGAACCTGGGTCAGTGGGAAAAGGCACAGCGCCTGACAACAGCAGCGATCCCGATCCGCTTGCATCGTACGCAGCGGAAGTGAGGCCGTTGCCCGGTACAAAGGTTGAGAAAAGGAAGCCGTCTCCAGCCGGCGTCAGCTTTGTGACGAAGCCCGAGACATTGCTGGCGTTTGCGGAGCGAAAGGCGGGTACAAGCGCGGCCGTTGTGGGGTATCCAGTGGCCGTTGTCGTACCGGCTATGTAGGCATTGCTGCTGCTGTCGGAAGTGATGGCTGCCGGCGTGGTGTCACCGTTTGCACCCGTCAGGTAGGTTGCGTATTGCAGCGTGCCTGCTGCCGCGCTGAAGCTCTCCACAAAACCATTGCTGCCGCTGCCTGCTGCGGCGTTCTGCTGTATGGCGTTTGACGTGACCGGCAGAGTGGAGGAGAAAATGGACCCCGTGATCAGGACAGAGTTCGCGGTTGCAGTAATGGACGCAACGGCCAGTGGTTCCGCGCCGCAGAAGGTAAGCCATTGCATCTGCAGTGCAGGCGAAAAACGTGCTACGAAGGAGTTGGTTCGGGTACCTGCGCGGTTGGGAAAGGCGGTTCCCGCAGTGCCGGTGATGTTGCCCAGCGAATTACTGGTGCCGGCAACGTAGATATTGCCTGCCGGATCGAGAGCGAGAGCGATGCCCGTGTCGCCATTCTGCCCTAGCACCGTCTCGCCTAGCACCTGTGTGCCGGCGGCGTTGAATTTCAGCAGGCGGACGCCATCCTGCGCGTCGTAAAGGGTATACAGGTTGCCTGCGGCATCCGTTCGCAAGCCGTGAAAGGCACCCGCGTTATGCGATGACCTGAGACCGGATAGCGTGATCTGCTGAGCAGAAAGCCGCAGCGCTCCGGCAACAAGCAGCAGAATTGCAAAGCCGCGAAAGATCAGGCGCATGCGTGAATCAACCCGGTCCGGTCTACGGACTCGATCTATTAACCCACGGAGAAAAGCGAAGGCATGTGTCCCATTCTGCGATGGGTACACGGAAATCAATGTGAAGATCTGTTGCTTTGGCTTGCCGCGCCGATAATCACGGGCTGCTGCTCAAAGCGTAGCAGTCAGCAACTGTGAAGAAGGTAGCAGTGAGCCGTAGCCACGCGTCTTCATCTCCTCGACAAAGCTGTCGTGGTCACCGTACACGATCACCTGCATCCCTGCTGCCTCGGCAGCAGCGGTATTTTCTTCCTTATCGTCGATAAACAGGATGTTTTCCGCCGGCACGCCCAGGCCTGCGATAGAGGCTGCGTAGATTTCCGGCTGTGGCTTGCGCAGCTTCAATGCATGGGACCACACCGTATGATCGAAATTTTCTATCCAGGAGAAGCGGTCGCAGATGCCCTCTGCCATGCTGTCAGGCATGTTGGACAGGATGCCGGTGCGAAAGCCCGCGGCGTGCAGTTCTTCCACCCAGGCAAGCATGGGCCCGTTCATGTCGGTCCAGTAATCGAGGTCGGCGTCTTTCAGCGCCTGCCCTTCTGCGGGGGTTAGTGACCGTCCCGCCACGCGCTCCCAGTATTCGTCGCCGGTGTAAAGGCCTGCGTCATAGTCGTCACGCATCGCCCAGTATCCCTTGCCGAGTTCTTCTTCGCCCAGGCCGCTGATCTGCTGCATGCGAGCCCACGCAGCCGGGTTTGGAGACAGGCTAAGCACTTTGCCGAAGTCAAACAGCACCGCTTTAATGGTTGACATGCCGCGATTGTATCCGCATCGCAGCACAACACCATGACACGCCAGTCGAAACCGGCTGACATTTTCAGGCGTCTGTGCGACGACAAGTCTGGGTAGCATGGGACCATGCGATTTGCCGCGCGGACTGATTTCGGCCCGGAAGCCTCTGCATACGGGCAGGCTTTGGAACAGGCACGCGCTCGGGGTGGCCTGCTCGACCTGACGGTGTCCAATCCCACGCGGTGCGGCTTTAGCTACCCGCCTGGTTTGCTGCACCCGCTTTCGGATGAGGCTTCGCTGCGTTACGACCCGGAACCGTTTGGAATTTTCGATGCTCGCAACGCGGTTGCAGCGATGTACCGGGACCGTTACGCTGCCGAAGTGTCCCCGGAGAACGTGCTGCTGACCGCCAGCACCAGCGAAGCATACAGCTACCTGCTGCGGCTGTTCTGTGAACCGGGAGACGCTATCCTGGTGCCTTCGCCCAGCTATCCGCTCTTCGATCTGCTGGCCCGGCTGCATGATGTGGAAGTGGTGACCTATCCGCTGGTCTACCATGACGGCTGGCAGATTGATCCGGCTTCATTCCGGGCCGCACTTACGCCCCGCACACGCGCCATCGTTGCCATTCATCCCAACAACCCGACAGGGCATTACTGCAGCGATCTTGACCGGGATCTGCTGCGGCAATGCGCGGCGGAGCACAACCTGCCGCTGATTGTGGATGAGGTGTTCCTCGATTACCCAGTCGAAAGCCAAACTGTACTGAGCTTCGCTGCCAGAACAGGCATGCCGAGAGACAAGGACGGCGATCCTGTGCTGACTTTTGTGCTGGGCGGCTTGAGCAAGCTGCTGTGCCTGCCGCAGGTGAAACTGGCCTGGACTGTCTTCAGCGGTCCTCCTGAGGATGTGAGCGACGCCATGCGGCGGCTCGAAGTGATCGCGGACACGTTCCTGTCCGTCTCCACACCGCCCCAGATCGCTTTGCCGCGTTGGCTTGCTGAAGACGGCGTGCTGCGGCGTCAGGTTTTGGATCGGGTGCAGGCAAATCTAAGGTGGCTGGATACGGCGCTTCGCGGCACGGTTTTCAGCAGGCTAAGGGTCGAGGGTGGCTGGGCGGTCGTTCTCCGCACGCCTGCAAATGATCTAGACATCGATGCCGTCATCCGCCTGCTGAATGAGCGCGGTGTGGCGCTGCATCCCGGCTCGTTCTACGGCTTTCCGCCGAGAGGCTGGCTGGTGAGCTCGCTCATTACGCCGCCTGCTGTCTTCCAGCATGGCATCACTCGTTTGCTTGCGAGTGTCTAGTGCCGCGTCTCCGCAGCCTGGAGCGAATCGCAATTTCTGACGGCTT
>CAXUEW010000215.1:0-6250 GCA_964250115.1 uncultured Terriglobus sp. | reverse complement strand
CTACCAGTATGCCCACGACCTGCCCGGACGCGTCGCGGCCATGCAGTGCCTGCCCTCGGGTCTGGAAGACCGCCGCTACTACAGACCAACTGATCAGGGCCGGGAACGCCAGCTCACACAGCGCATGGCGGAGATTGCACGTGCACGTGAGGGCGCAGACACAACGGAGTAACCGCACTTATTGACTAAGACCGTAACTGTCTCGTCTGCGCTAAGTCCCGGTTTCGCACCGTCCTCGGAAACTGTTGCGGAGCTAGGTTGTATCCACATACAGTTTCGGAAATCAAGTACAACTGGCACAGACCACATGCCAGCCTCAAACAAATCCCGCCCATCTGCCGAGCAGGACTCGATCACAACAACCTGTTTAGACACCGCAATCAGCCGCTGAGACTATCTCGGTGACTAAATGTGATTCTCCTCTGAGGAAATCTTCAAACGATGTGCGGGCGCCACTACCGTGCTGCCGTCAGCGACTCCACGCGGCTGCGAAAGTAATCCAGCGAAAGCTTCAAACCTGCTTCCAGTGAGATCTGCGGCTCCCATCCCAGCAGCTTCCTTGCCTTGGTGATGTCCGGCTTGCGCTGTTTTGGATCATCCACCGGCATCGGCTTGTAAATGATGCGGCTCTTCGAACCTGTGGTTTCGAGTACCGCCTGTGCACACTGCAGGATGGTCCATTCGACAGGATTCCCGATGTTGGTAGGCAGCGGTTCGCCCGACTGAGCCAGCGCCACGATGCCGCGGATCAGGTCGGACACGTAGCAAAACGAACGTGTCTGGCTGCCGTCGCCATAGACCGTCAAATCAGCACCGGACAGCGCCTGCATCATCAGGTTCGAGATCACGCGGCCGTCATTCGGCTGCAGGCGCGGGCCATACGTGTTGAAGATGCGGACCATGCTGCTGCGCACGCCGTAGTAGCGGTGATACGCCATGATGGTGGCTTCGGAAAAACGCTTGGCCTCGTCATAAACGGATCTCGGCCCGATGGGGTTCACATTGCCCCAGTAGCTCTCCGTCTGCGGATGCTGTTCGGGATCGCCATAGCATTCTGACGTGGAGGCGTGCAGGAAACCGGCGTTGTAGCGGCGCGCAAGCTCCAGCGCGTTGACCGTGCCGTCCGACCCCACACGCAGTGTCTCCGGCCCCAACTTCATGTAATCCACCGGACTGGCCGGTGAAGCAAAGTTGAAGATGTAATCCACCGGCCCAAAGTCAAAGGGTTTGCAGATATCGGCCTGTTCGAAGGTGAACCGACTCTCACTTTGCAGGTGCCGCAAATTCTCCGTGCTGCCGGTGCAAAGGTTGTCGACGCCCACCACTTCCGCGCCGCTTGCCAGGACGGCGTCGGTCAGGTGTGAGCCAAGAAACCCCGCCGCACCTGTAATCAGAACTCGCTTCCACTGCATCGTTTGCTCTCTCTTGACGCCTTATGCGGCGGGATTCTTAGGCGTTCCCTGCAACTTCTTCGCGCGTGGGGTGTGCGGCAGGCCGGCCCACGCTGTAGTACGTCAATCCAAATTCTGCCACGGCAGCCGGTTCAAACATGTTGCGGCCGTCGACGACGATGGGGTAGCGCAGCGCCGTGCGGATCCGGTTCAGGTCCAGCGATGCGAACTCCGGCCAGTCGGTCAGGATCAGGAGCGCATCCGCGTCCTCGGCTGCCGAGTAGGCATCGGCGACGTACTGCAGTTTGTCGCCGGCGGGCAGTACGGCTTCGCTTCGCTCGATAGCGGCCGGGTCAAACGCGCGAATGGAGCAGCCCTCGCCCAGCAGCATGCGCACCATCTCAATCGCGGGGCTGTCACGAATGTCGTCCGTGTCGCCCTTGAAGGCAAGGCCAAGCACGCCAACCTTTTTTCCGCGCAGCGTCCACAATGCCGAACGCACTTTTGAAAGGAAGCGCTTCTTCTGCGTGGCGTTGATCTTCTCGACCTCGGTCAACAGGGTGAAATCCACGCCCATCTGGTCTGCAACCGACCGGAACGCGGCGACGTCTTTCGGAAAGCAGGAACCGCCGTAGCCAATGCCGGGCCGTAGGAACTTCGGCCCAATGCGGCTGTCCAGACCCATGCCGTTGGCCACCTGCTGCACATTGGCATCGGTCGCCTCGCATAGGTTGGCGACCGCATTGATGAAGGAAATTTTTAGTGCCAGAAAAGCATTCGACGCGTGCTTGATGATCTCGGCGCTCTTGGTGGAAGTCAGCAGCAATGGCGGCGGCTCCGCGCTGCTGAAGCGGCCCGGGATGATGTTCTGTCCGTCGTAGTAAGAGCCATCGGTCAGCGGCGCATAAATCGCCTGCAGCACGGCGGCGGCGCGCTCACTATCCGCGCCCACCACAATACGGTCCGGGTGCAGGAAGTCCGATACGGCGGAACCTTCACGCAGGAACTCGGGGTTCGACACTACATCAAACATCGTGCGATCGACGCCATTGCGCTCAATCGAACGGCGGATCCACTCGTTGGTGTAGACCGGTACCGTGCTTTTTTCGACGATGACCTTGTAGCTGTCCAGGTGCCTTGCAATCTCGCAGGCCACGGCTTCCACGTAGGACAGGTCAGCATCGCCGGTCTCGGACTGCGGCGTGCCCACAGCGATAAAGATCGCGGCAGCCTTGGCGGTGGCCGCACCTAGATCGGTTGTAAAGGTGACTCGCGTGTTGCGGTAACGCTGCAACAGCTCCGGCAGGTGCTCTTCATGAATTAACGAGTCGCCGCCCTGCAGTGCCGCCACTTTTCTCGGATCGTTGTCGACGCAGGTCACCTGATGACCCATTTCTGCAAAGCACACGGCTGCAACCAAACCTACATAGCCTGAACCAACCACTGCAATTTCAACATTCGTGCCCATGTGAAAAGAGTAAATGAGGCGCTGCCCGCCGGCAGTCGCAAAGTACAACATCCACTACCACCTCGCACAGCCGTGCAGCAATGTGATATCAGGGCAGGCCTCGCAGGTCAGTTACACTCTTGCTAGATGGCGTATGACGCAGATCCGACACAGACCAGAGTCTCCGGGCTGAATGAAACCGCACCCGGCGTGCAGGCAGGCGATAGTGCGCTGACTGAAGCCCTGTCGGTTCTGCGCAAACGTCGCTGGATCATCATTACCTGCATCCTCTGCGGAATCCTGTACGGCCTTTACACGTCCTCGACGCAGCCGATCCTGTACACCGCGGTAGGCCGCATTCTTGTGCGGAACTCCAGCACCGCCAGCGAGTACAGCGTGGGTGCCGTGGTCTCGGGCCAACAGGACAACCAACTGGAAACCGCCGTGCTGGTCATCATGAGCGATTCGCTGCTGCTGAGCGTCGCCAAAGAGATGAACCTGCAAAATAACCCTGATTTCATGGGCTTCGATCCGCGGTTACCGCCACACTTCCAAGACCTGAACGATCCTGCTGTGCGTTTCGGCGTACTTGGCCGCATGAACGGCGCGGTGCAGGTATCCCTGATCCCGCGTACGCAGATCATCCGCATTACCTGTGTCACCGCGAAGGCGCAGCTTGCGGCAGACATCGTACGAGTCGCGTTTCCAGTCGACGCAGCGTGTATCGAAATGGCTGCAAAGCCAACTGGACGACCTGAAGCAGCAGGTTGAAACGTCGCAGGAACAACTAATCGATCTGCAGAAGCGGCTCGGCGTACTTGGCCTGAACTTCGACGGCAGCAAGCCCACGACCGAAAGCGCTGCCTCCGTTGACGCCCTGGTCGCCGCGACCGGGAAAGCGAAGGTCGATCGCATTCTTGCAGAATCGCGTTACCGCGTGCTCAGCAACTCCGACCCTAACCTGCTGGAGAGCAATCTGGATGTGAATGGCGGGCAGTCGCAGTTGTCGCGCCTGCGCAGCGACGCAGCGGAAACCCGCGCCACCCTAGCCCAGGACAGCGTGACGCTGGGCGCGAAAAACCCGCAGATATTGGCGTTGCAGGCGCACCTGCGTGAAACCGAACACGAGCTGCTTACGGAACAGACACGGCTCCTGACCGAATCGAAGCAGGCGCTGGTCGCGGCGCAGGCCAATGAACGCCAGACCACGGCCGCGCTGGAACAGCAGAAAAACGACGCATTCAAGCTGCGCAACGACCTGGTTGAATACACACTGCGCCAGCGGGATTACGAAGCGAACCGGACCCTGTACGAAAGCCTGCTGTCACGCTTGCGTGCAGCCAGTGTGCAGGCCGGTCTTGACTCAGTGGAGATCGACGTCGTCGACCAGGCGTACCGGCCCGCCACGATCACCACCGCATCACGCTCAAGCATCCTGCTCAAGACCATCGCGGTTGGACTGATTGCCGGTCTGGTCCTGGCATTCGTTCTGGAGAGCCTGGATACCGGCATCCGCAGCGTCGCGGAGCTGGAGCAGATGACGCAGCTTCCTTCGCTCAGCGTCATCCCCAGGGTGCGCCGCACGGCGGGCGAAGCCGGCACTCCCGCAAGCGTCGTCAGCAGCAATCTCGGCGTGCTTGCCTCCTCCAAATCACAGTTTTCCGAGGCATTTCGTTCGCTGCGCACATCGCTGCTGCTTGCCCGCACGGGAAAGTCACCAAAGTTCATCGTGGTCACAAGCTCTACACCGACCGAGGGCAAAACCACCGTCTCGACCAACCTGGCGGTCATCCTTGCCCAGGGTGAAACGCGTGTGCTGCTGATTGACGGCGATCTTCGCCGGCCCAACGTGCACCACCGCTTCGGCATGAATGGGCGTGTGGGGCTATCGACGGTTTTATCCGGCGGCAGTTCCCTTGAGGACGCAGTTCGCAGCACACCTGAGGTCGCCAACCTGGACGTTCTTTGCAGCGGCCCCGTGCCTCCCTTTCCGACGGAGATGCTCTCGTCGGAAGCCATGCGCAACCTGCTGGAACAATGCGCAGGGATCTACACGCACATCGTGATCGATACGCCCCCGGTTCTGTCTGTCACGGACGGCATTATCCTCGCGCGCTATGCGGATTCGGTGGTGCTGGTGGTGCGCTACGGTAAGAGCAGCCGCAACGTGGTGCGGCGTTCCCGCGAATTGCTGGGCCGCTCCGGCGCGGCGCTGACCGGCGTTGTGCTCAACTCGGTCGACATCACAGCACCGGAGTACTACGGCTACTACGGCTACTCTGGCTACAGCTACTCCAACATTGACGCCGAGTCTTGGGAGAGTGAAGGCTCAAAGCCAACACGCAGTAAGCGGGGGGACGAATGAGGACTGTTGGTCTGTTCCGCTGCCTGGCGCTACTGCTATGCATGCTTACGCTCAATGCCGCACGCGGCCAGTTCACCGGCACCGCACCCACTTCCGCACCCGGGTTGAACGTGCGTCAGACACTGACGACCGATCCTGTGATCCTGTATCCGCCGGATCGCGAGATGCGCATCATGGCCGGCGACCTCTTACGCGTCAGTATCTACGGCGTGGTCCCGGCGTATGCGGATACTGAGCGTGTGTCGCTGGACGGCTCCATACGCCTGAACCTTGCCGGCATCATCCAGATGCAGGATCTCTCGCTGAAGGAAGCTGAGGCCGCAATCGCGGCCCGCTTTGAGCAGGAACAGACCTTCCACAACGCCCAGGTACAGATCGAGGTGGTGGAAGCACCCAGCCACACAGCGACAGTAATTGGCGCAGTCAAAGGGTCCGTTCCTATTCTTGGGCACATTCGTCTCTACGATGTTCTTTCCCGGCTGGGCGGCCTGCCGGCAAACGCCAGTACGGTGTTAAACATCCAGCGGCCCGGCCTCCCGGCATCCATTGTTGTGGACATCGGCAACGATGCCGCCCACAACGCCTCTGGGAACATACCCATCTTTTCCGGCGACACCATCACCGTGGGACAGGTCGGCTACTACTATGTGGTCGGTGCCGTAAACAGGCCGGGGCCCAGCCCGCTGAGTGGGTCGGTTCCCACGACCGTGCTGCAGGCTCTCAGTTCCGCGGGCGGCACCAACTTCTCGGCCAAGCCGAACGACTCGCAGCTGATCCGCTTCACAGGCGCGCAGCGCACGGCCATCAAGGTGCCGTTGAAAAAGATCATTGACGGCAAGGCGGAAGACATTGCACTGCAGTCGGACGACATCCTGCTGGTGCCGTCCAGCGCGCTGAAAACTGCCATCCGCAACGGCGGTATCTCCACGGCAATCGCGATTGCGCTGGCTTACGTCACGGTAACCAACCGCTGAGCTTGAACCCTGTAGGCCAGGTCAGGAGGAGCATGGAGGCGAAGATAGCCGTGCGCAGGTTTCGGCTGGCGTA
>CAXUEW010000214.1:0-6252 GCA_964250115.1 uncultured Terriglobus sp. | reverse complement strand
GCGGCAGGTCGGCGGCCATGGTTTCGCGGATGGGCTTGCCGTTGTCCCACGTCTCGACCGTGGCCAGCAACTCCAGGTTGTCCTCGATGCGCTGGGCAATGCGTTCCAGCAGGCGGCCACGCTCGGTGGTGCTGGTGCGACCCCAAGCAGCGCGCGCGGCGTGCGCGGCGTCCAGCGCCTTGTTCACGTCGTCCGCGTTGGACCGGGCGATGCCGCATAGCACTTCGCCGGTGACCGGTGTCACGTTGTCGAAGTACTGTCCGCTGGCAGGCGCGACCCAACGGCCTCCGATGTAGTTGTCATACGTCTTACGCAGTTGGATCGGGTGTTCCGCCGTTGCGGGATTCAATGCGGGTGTGGTGGCCATCTGTGTAGCTCCTCAGGGCAAGTCCGGGGGCGCATGCGCCCACGGACTTGCAGCGCAGAAATCCTACTCCTGCACCAGCCCGCGTGTCGCCTGCCCGGCTGCAATCCTGTGCTCTGCTGGAACAAGCGCCTTAGCTGTGAATTGGCCCTTCCAAGATGCATCAGCGAAATGGTATGGCTGCTTTACTGGTAGCCTGCACGCAAACTGATAGGCTGTCAGGGACTAGTCAGCCCGTCTCTCATCGGCTTCCACGCGATGGGGACGCCTTCTGGATCCGCCGCACTCGCACGAGGAAGGTAGGTATCGATGAGCGTTCACCTGATCAACCCCAGCGACAATTCGTTTGGGACCGCCGTGATCACTCCGCGCTGGTTGTTCGTCCTGGCCGCTGCAACTCCCGAAGTCGCAGGCGACCCGATCCTTGTCGATGAATCGCTCGAACCGGTCGATCCGGAGACGATCCACGCTGGCGACATCGTCGGCATCAGCGTGCACACCGGCAATGCGCTGCGTGGCTACGCTGTGGGCCGCATGGCACGCGAGCGCGGCGCGTGGGTGGTGTACGGCGGCATTCACGCGATGCTGTTTCCGGAAGAAGTGCTGGAGATGGGGCAGGCGCACGCCGTTGTGAAAGGCGATGGCGACATCGCCTGGGGCAATGTCGTCCGCGACTGCCTGAAAGGCACGCCGGGCCGCATCTACGAAGGCGGGCGCATCGAGGGCAGCCAGTTTCTGGCCGCGCGATGGGACCTTATGCCGCGCGACAAGTACATGTGGGCCTCGGTCCAGACCATTCGAGGATGCCCGAAGCATTGCTCCTTTTGTAGCGTCTGGCGCACCGACGGGCAGGCACCGCGCCAGCGCAAATTCCAAAGCGTTATCGACGAGATCATCGATCTGCGCCGCATCGGCTTCCGCTTCATTGCGCTGGCTGATGACAACTTTTACCCGGTCACGCTGACCGATTTGCGCCTTGCGCGTGAACAGAACAATTTGAAAAAGCTGGCGGAACTGACCGCGATCCGCCAGGAACGCTACGAGTTGATGGACGAACTGTCGAAGCTGCCGAAAGACATGGTCTTCTTTACGCAGATCACCATGGAAGCGGGCGAAGACGGTGACTACCTGGACGCCATGCGCCGCGCCAACATCAAGGGTGCGCTGGTTGGCGTTGAGGCGGTTACGCCTGAGGGACTGAAGGCCGTCTTCAAGGACTTCAACTACTCCGGCGAAGCGCTTGCCAGGCAACTGCAAACGTTCAAACAGCACGGCGTGCACGTGCTAGGGTCGTTCATCTTCGGCCTGCCCACGGATAAGCCCGATACCTTTGACGCGACCGTGAACATGGCGCTGAAGGCCGGTGTGACCTTTGCGCAGTTCGTTATGATGACGCCTTTTCCCGGCACGGTGGACTTTGGCCGGTGGGAGAAGGAGCAGGCAAAGAACCCGACCATCATCGATGGCGTGCCGATCACCCGCTACTGGCTGATCCCCACAGACAAGCGGCCTAAGATGTTTACACCGCACCCCTCCATGAGCTCAGTCGAAATTAGCGAGCGCACGCAGAAGGTTTGGGATCGCTTCTATAATTGGAGCGCCATCTGGCAACGCTCGGCATGTACGCCCACGCTGCGGGCGCGAGTCGCCTTCATGTTCCTATCGAAGCTCTACCGGCAGATGTACGCGGGCACCGGTATCTCCACCGACAGCGCGCGCAAGAAGAAGAGCAAGCGCTGGGCACGCTGGACCGCGGCAAAGTGCCGCTTGCTGTTTGTGGCAAAGCCGATGCCGGAGCTGCAATCGCCGGACTGGGCATCCCGCCAGCCTGTGCCCATGCCTGTCAGACTTTCATCGGACACACTCGTCAACATCGGAAAAGGCTAGCAAGGACAGCATCACCGATGGACTACTGGCCTTTGTAATCGACGAACAGGTCTGGATACTCGCGCTTGAGGGCCTCAATCTTTGGCCGGTCGCAGACCTGGATGTATGGATTATTTGGATTGTGCAAGGCATAGTCCTGGTGATACGCCTCGCCCTTGTAGAAGGCTTTCAGCGGCGTCACTTCCGTGACGATCTTTGACTTGAAGACATGTGCGGCATCCAGTTGCGCAATGTAGGCCTGGGCGATCTTCTGCTGTTCTGCGGACGTGTAGAAAATAGCCGAACGGTATGACGTTCCCTCGTCCGGTCCCTGACGGTTCAGCGTTGTAGGGTCGTGCGCGACGGAGAAGAAGATGCGCAGCAGACCGCCATAGGTGATGACGGACGGATCGTACGTTACCTCAACCGACTCGGCATGGCCTGTTGTCTCCGTGATCACCTGGTTGTAAGTCGCTGTATTTGCCTTGCCCCCGGCATAACCCGCGAAGGTCTTCCGCACGCCCTTCACCCGCTGAAACACGGACTGCGTTCCCCAGAAGCAGCCGCCCGCGAACACTGCGGTCTGCAGTTTCTCGTGGCTCAGCGCAGAGTCCTGCAGCGGCTTGGGAAAGGTGCCGCGATCGACGGCAAGCGCCGACAGTGGCAGCATAAGTAGGGTGCAAAGAAGGGCGGAATAGATTGGCTTGCGGAACATAACGACCTCGCATTTGATAAGACGCAGACCGGACCGCATGCGTCATCCGGCAAGAAGCAGCGAAACTCACCTCACTTATGATCCTGCGGAGCGCGTTCCTTTACTAGTCATCCTTCAGCGCGGCACTTCCTCTACTCGTGATCCTGAGCGGAGCGCATCCTTTACTCGTCATCCTGAGCGAAGCGCAGCGGAGTCGAAGGACCTGCTTTCTTCTCGAAGCTGCGAAGACCTTCGATGCTAGCCAGCTCTTCAGGCGTCCACTTGTAAAGTTCAATCGGCTTCGACCAGGCCTTGCTGAGATCTTCCCATGTCAGATTGGCCTTCTCGATCAGTGCAACCTTCTTCTTGCGCGTCCATCCTTTGAGTTGCTTCTCGCGCAGAATCGCCGCAGCGGGACCCCTGCACCGCTCGAAGTACACGAGACGCGTTGCAGCGATAATCCTTGCTGAAGCCGTCGAAGGTGCCGTTTTGATGCTCAGCGATGCGTGCCTGCAGGCGGTTGGTTACTCCTATGTAAAGAGTGCGGCTGCGGCTGGCGACGATGTAGACGTAGCACTCGTACTCGCGCATGTCGACAGCATAGCTACTCCGAAAGCAGGTCCTTCGACTCCGCTGTGCTCCGCTCAGGATGACGAGAAAAGGGGCATCGCGCTCAGGATGACGAGAAAAGGGGCGCGCTTCGCTCAGCATGACGAAGGCAGAGCGTCCCGCTCAGCACGAACCAAGCGGGACGCAACTCAGGAGGCTTTATGGGCTACGCCCTGCCCGCCAGTTGCCGCAGCACGTACTGCAGGATGCCGCCGTGCTGGTAGTAGAGGACCTCCTGCGGCGTGTCGATGCGCACCGTCGCGGGAATGCTGGCGACCTCGCCGTCCGCACGTGTAGCCTCCACCGTGATCTGCTTGCCGTCGGCAAACTTGCCATCCAGCATGGCCTTGAGGCCGGGCACGCTGTAGGTCTCCTCGCCTGTCAGTCCGAGCGACTCTGCGTTCTCGCCGTGCTGGAATTGCAGCGGCAGTATGCCCATGCCCACCAGGTTGGAGCGGTGGATACGCTCGTAGCTTTCGGCCAGCACAAAGCGTATGCCGAGCAGCCGCGGTCCCTTTGCCGCCCAGTCACGCGACGAGCCGGAACCGTACTCCTTGCCTGCAAGGATAGCCAGCGGCGTACCGCGTTTGGCGTAGGAAACCGAGGCGTCGTAAATCGACATCTCCTTGCCCTCCGGCAGCAGGCGCGTGACGCCACCCTCAGTCCCGGGCGCCAGCTTGTTGCGCAGGCGCACGTTGGCGAAGGTGCCGCGCACCATGACTTCGTGGTTGCCGCGTCGCGAGCCGTAGGAGTTGAAGTCACCGGGTTTGACGCCGTTTTCGACTAGGTACTTGCCTGCCGGGCCGTTCAGCTTGATCGATCCCGCGGGCGAAATGTGATCGGTAGTAACCGAATCACCCAGGACGGCAAGCACGCGCGCATCGTGGATGTCCTCTACAGGCGAGGGTGTCGCGGGCATGCCGTCGAAGTACGGAGCCTTGCGGATGTAGGTCGAATCCGCCTCCCATCCGTAGGTGTCGCCGTCCGGGAACTTGAGCGCCTGCCAGTTGCTGTCGCCGTCGCTTACCGTGCTGTACTGCCTGCGGAACATTTCCGCGTCGATGCAGTCGGCGACAGTCTTGTTGACCTCTTCCTGCGACGGCCAGATGTCCTTGAGGAAGACCGGCTCCTTCTCCGGCGTGAAGCCGATGGGCTCTGTCTCAAAATCGAAATCAATGGTGCCTGCAAGCGCGTAGGCCACGACAAGTGGCGGGCTCATCAGGTAATTCGCGCGCACGTCGGAGTTGATGCGACCCTCGAAATTGCGATTGCCGCTGAGCACGCTGACCGCGACCAGACCATGGTCTTCAATGCTCTTCGACACGTCCGTCGGTAGCGGTCCGCTGTTGCCGATGCAGGTGGTGCAACCATATCCCACGGTGTGGAACCGCAGCGCGTCCAGATACTGTGACAGGCCCGCCTTGTCGTAGTAATCCGTCACCACGCGCGATCCGGGCGCGAGCGAAGTCTTGACCCACGGCGGGGTCTGCAGACCCTTCTCCACGGCCTTCTTCGCCAGCAGGCCAGCGGCCATCATGACGTATGGGTTGCTGGTGTTCGTGCACGACGTAATGGCGGCGATGACGATGCTGCCATGATGCAGAAACGGGTCCACATCCACCCGAAGGCGTTCGCGCACGCTGGCGATGGGATCATCATGCACCACCAGGTGGCCGTCCTTGCCCGGCTCCGGCGCAGCAACGGAAGACTCGATGGAGCCGTCAGCCGAAGAGTGGCCGCCCTCGCCTGCCCACCGCACAAGCTGCCGGTCGCCCTTCACGTTCGCGTTGGGACCGTACAGCGTTGGCAGCACCTTGGCAAAGCTCTCCTTGGTTTGGGAGAGCAGAACACGATCCTGCGGCCGCTTGGGACCGGCGACGCTTGGCTCCACCGTTGCCAGGTCCAGCGACAGCGTGCTGCTGTACTCGGCTTCGGGAGCGTCGGCGGTGTGGAACATGCCCTGCGCCTTGTAGTAATCCTCCACAAGCTGCACCTGCGCGTCGGTGCGGCCCGTCAGCCGCAGGTAGGCAAGCGTCTCCGCGTCTACCGGGAAGAAGCCGCAGGTTGCGCCGTACTCCGGAGCCATGTTCGCGATGGTCGCGCGATCAGCCAGCGGAAGTTCGCTGATGCCGCTGCCGAAAAACTCAACGAACTTGCCCACCACGCCGTGCTTGCGCAGCATCTCGGTCACGGTGAGCACAAGGTCCGTGGCGGTGGTTCCCTGCCGCAGCTTGCCGACCAGGCGCAGACCCACTACCTGCGGCACCAGCATGGATACGGGCTGGCCCAGCATCGCCGCCTCAGCCTCGATGCCGCCAACACCCCAGCCCAGCACGCCCAAACCGTTGACCATGGTGGTGTGGCTATCGGTACCCACGCAGGTGTCGGGATAGGCCGCTCCATCCTGCGTAGTGAAGACGACGCGCGCCAGGTACTCCAGGTTCACCTGGTGGCAGATCCCCATGCCCGGCGGCACCGCGCTGAAGTTACGAAAAGCGGTCTGGCCCCACTTGAGGAAGGCGTAGCGCTCACGGTTGCGCTGGAATTCCAGCAGGCTGTTCAGGTCGTAGGCGTTCTTCAGGCCGTACTCGTCTACCTGGACCGAGTGGTCGATGACCAGCTCCGCGGGCTGCAGCGGGTTGATCCGCTCCGGATTGCCGCCCAGCACCTTCATGGCGTCGCGCATGGCTGCCAGATCGACGATGGCGGGCACGCCGGT
>CAXUEW010000213.1:0-6262 GCA_964250115.1 uncultured Terriglobus sp. | reverse complement strand
GCTTGGGCGTGAGGACGCCCATGGATTCCACGTCGAAGATTTTGCCGTTGCTCATGAGCTGGATGCGCTGGCCCTTGCGCAGCTTGCCGTTGATGACGCGCGCCAGGACGATGACACCCTTGTAGGGGTCGAACCAGCTATCGAAGATGAGCGCCTGCAGCGGCAGGGAGCTGTCGCCCTGGGGTGGGGGCAGCAGGTTGACGACGGCCTCGAGGATGTCGGCGACGTGGAGGCCGGTCTTGGCGGAGACGGCGATGGCGTCGTCCGCGGGGAGGCCCACGGTGGTCTCGATCATCTCCTTGGTGCGGGCGATGTCGGCGCTGGGCAGGTCGATCTTGTTGATGATCGGGATGATTTCAAGGCCGTTGCTGATGGCAAGGTAGGCGTTGACGAGGGTTTGCGCCTCGACTCCCTGGGAGGCGTCGACGACCAGCAGCGCGCCTTCGCACGAGGCCAGCGAGCGCGAGACTTCGTAGGAGAAGTCGACGTGGCCGGGCGTGTCGATGAGGTTCAGCTGGTAGGTGATGCCGTCGTGCGCCTGGTACATCATGCGGACGGAGTGGGCCTTGATGGTGATGCCGCGCTCGCGCTCCAGGTCCATGGCGTCCAGCACCTGGGCCTGCATTTCGCGCTGGGTCAGGGAGCCGGTCAGCTCCAGCAGGCGGTCGCTGAGGGTGCTTTTGCCGTGGTCGATGTGCGCGATGATCGCGAAATTGCGGATGTACCTGGGTTCCATTATGTCTCTGCTCCCATTCTATGGGTAAGGGGGCGGGGCACCTGGGGCTGGCTGGTAGACTCTGGGGACCTTGCTCACCCAGTCGAAACCTCAATCACTTGTTCGCCGAGTGCTGCCCTGGCTGCTTGGCGTTCTGGACGTGGTGTCGGCATTGATTGGTGCCAGAAGCGCCATGGCACCCAGCCGCAGCCAGGACTTCCAGTGGAGCGGCACGCGCATGCTGTTGGACCGCGTGGATCCGTGGCTGGACTTTCTGCACGGCGACCCGCTGCACCGCATCCTGCTGTTGCAGATTCCGAATTACCTGCCCGTGCTGTACGTTTTGCTGGTGCCGTTTGGGCTGCTGCCCTTCACCGTGGCAAAGGCCGTATGGGTGGTGTGCAACCTGTGCTTTGCCGTGGCGAGCGTGGTTCTTGCGGCTCGCTTTTACGGTCTACGGAACCGGATGCTGTGGGTGACGCTGGGCCTGTTCCTGACGGCGACGTGTGTGCGGAACACCATCGGCAACTCCGCCACACCGGCGAACGGTTAGAGTACATTGACAGAAATCGGAGGCACCGCAGGTTTGACGCAACGTCTGAAGTTGAATGTAGCCCCGCCGGCGGACTGGCTGCTGACCAGTGTCTTCGTCATCTTCTACCTTGTGCAGCTTGCACATCACGAAATGTGGCGGGATGAGCTGAACGCTTTCGGCATGGCCGCGGGCAGTTCCAGTCTCTCGTCGTTGTTGCACCTTGTTCGTTATGAGGGGCATCCGTGGCTCTGGTATGTCATGTTGTGGCTCGTATCGCGCGTGACTTTTTCAGCGGTCGCGCTGAAGGTGGTGCAGGGCACCATCGGTGTGGCGATCCTGGCGTTGATCGGATTGAAGTCGCCATTCCGGCGATACGAGAAGATCCTGCTGCTGGCTGGGTATTTCTTTTCCTTTGAGTACACGGTGATGAGCCGCATGTACGGCCTGGTGGTGCTGCTGGCCCTGTTGTATGTACGGCGTCGAGCCTCCACGCCCGACGGGGTGGTCGGTGGCGCGGTTCTGCTGGGTTTGATGGCGTGCGCCGACCTGACCGGGATGCTGTTGTCCTTTGCGCTGATCGCAGAGTATTGCTGGTCGGCGTGGCGGGAGAGACACGAAGATCTGCTCCCAAGGGGTCCACGCAGGCTTTGGCTGGCCGTTGGCGTGTATCTGTCGCTTTTGTTGAGCGCCGGGCTGTCCATGCTGCCGGCGACCGATATCAGCCGCGATTCGACGGCAGAATTGTTCTTCGATGTGTTCAGCGTCAAGCGGCTAGCCGTCATCGTGACCAGCTACATGGTGAAGCCGTTTACGCCCAACGTAACCAATAAGCCGGGCCACTACTGGGACGTCTCAGCAGGAGGACACCAGGTGCTGTTCGCCATCGGTGTTCCGCTGGTGGTGCTCGCGTACTGGTGGGTGCTGCGCCGTAAGCCTAACCTTTTGGTGCTCGTGGGTACGGCGTGCCTGCTGCTCGTGGCCATGGGCCATCTGCTCTATAAAGGCAGCGAGCGGCAGTTTGGAATGACCTTTATTGCATTCTTGCTTGCACTGTGGCTGTTGCGTGCAGCGCGGCAGCCGGTGGCGTGGCCTGCGCAGGTCTTGCTGGCGGCTTCGGTTCTGGGTGGGGTGATCACGGCGGCAGGAACGTGGAGCCATCCGTTTTCTGAAGCGGCGGCAACAGCCGCCTGGCTGCGGACAAACGGCCGGGGCGACACGTTGCTGGTCACACAGCACTCCATGTTGGCTACAAGCGTGGGCGTACTGATGGAACAGCCGATGTACCAGGCGGACTGCGACAGGGTCTCGCGTTACTACTTATTCGACCAAGAGTGCCCGCTGTCCAAGCGATACATGCTGCCTGGCCGGCTGGCCCGGGCGAAGGAAATCGCGGGCTCGCGCTCCGTGACCTTTGTGGCTACTGAGCCACTTTCGCCCAAGGAGTTGGACGCTGTCGCCAAGGCCGGACTGCAAGTGCGGCCGCTCACCGCAATGGTTGGCGCAGAGGTTGGAGGGGAAGACTTCTACCTCTATGACATGCATCCGTAACCTCTGCCTGGATTGCCGCCCGGAAACAGCGTATGCTCATAGAGTTGCCTAGAAACCGGGCAGCGCATACAACGTTCGCAATACCTGACAGGAACACCCAATGCCTAAGCTCAAGACCCACTCAGGGGCTGCAAAGCGCTTTTCGAAGACTGGTACCGGCAAGATCAAGCGCGGCCAGACCAAGAAGCGCCACATCCTGACCTCGAAGTCGACCAAGGTGAAGCGCAAGCTTACCCGTCAGGCTTACGTGTCCGATGGCGATCACGCCAAGGTCAGCCGAATGATCCCCTACGCCTGAGGCCACCTGGCCGCAGGTTCTTAGATTTTCCGTCCAGCCGCGTGAGTGGTTTTCACGCAACGGTCCGAAGCAAAGCGTTCCCGGGCCCTCGATCCAAGCGGATCGATTACGAGGCGGAGAGCAGCAAGCGTGTGAAGAGGCTTTGATCGAGAGATCATCCTTACCTCCAGCCGCTGACCAACGAAGTTCGCAAAAGGAGAAACACCTATGCCTCGCGTAAAACGTGGCACAAAACGCCGGGATCGCCGCAAGAAGATTCTTGGCCGCGCGTCCGGTTACTTCCTCACAAAATCAAAACTGTACCAGGCAGCGCAGGAAGCGGTTGAGCGCGGTCTGAAGTTCGCCTACATTGGCCGTAAGCAGAAGAAGCGGCAGTTCCGTTCGCTTTGGATCGTCCGCATTGGTGCGGGTGCCCGCCTGAACGGCATGAGCTATTCGACCTTCATCAGCGGCCTGAAGAAGGCTGGCGTCGAGCTTGACCGCAAGGTTCTCAGCGACATCGCTACGAATGATGCGGCAGGATTTGCAGCTCTCACGGCGAGTGCAAAAGCTGCCAATGAGAAGGCTGCCAACGAGCGCAAGGCTGCTTAGCTTACCGCAACGCGCTCTTCCTTAGTCGGCTCTTGGTCTGACTTCTCATCACTTATCCCTGCATCGGCGCCGCAAAGGCGAGGATGTGGGGATCGTGCATTGTGGCAGGTCTCGCAATTTCGGTGGACGCGTCGGAAGGTCTATTGAAATGACCTTGAGATAGCGCAACAGGTGCATTTACACAGAGTTTTCGGAAGGGCATGGCTTCAGCCATGCCACCAAACCCCCGCGTGAATGGGCTTCAGCCCCTGAGGTCTGCTTTTTTTCATAAGCAGACGATGCCTTGCATTGCAAAGCTGACCTCGGCGGCTGAAGCCGATTCGTAGGGCCACTCCTACGGCACAGCTGAAGCTGTGCCCTTCCGAAGGCGGCAAGGCTTGCAGCAAGTCCACAGATCTAAGCTGCTGCTCCTTTCTAAATACGGACCACGGCGTATTCGAAACAGGAGAAATTAGTTTGGAGCGGGTGTAGACGTGTTTGAAGTCTTGAGACTCGCTAAACTAGAAGCATGATCCGCAAGACACGCCTCTTCACACCCGGTCCGACGCCCCTGCTGCCTGCTGCGCAGTTCGCCATGGCAGCCGCGGACATCCACCATCGCACGCCTGAGTTTCGCGCGCTGTACACGCGCGTGCTGGCGCAACTAAAAGAGTTCGTCGGTACAAAAAATGACGTCATCATCCTGTCGTCCAGCGGTACGGGCGCCATGGAGGCCTCGGTCAGCAATCTGACCTCGCCCGGCGACCGTATCCTGGTTCTCACCGCCGGTAAGTTCGGCGAACGCTGGACGGCGTTGGGCAAGGCGTTCGGCTGTGCCGTGGACGTTGTCGCCACGCCCTATGGCGAGACTTTCTCCATCGAAGCCGTGAAATCCGCGCTGAAGCTGGAAACACGCGCCGTCTTCATGCAGGCGACGGAGACCAGCACGGGCGTTCGCCACTGCGTACCGGCTGTTGCGAAGCTGCTGAAGGAAACCCACAGCGAAGCGCTGCTGGTCGTCGACGCCATCACGGGCCTGGGCACCAGCCACATCGACATGGACGAATGGGGCGTGGACGTCTTGATCGGCGGTTCGCAAAAGGCCGTAATGATTCCACCGGGCCTGTCGTACCTGGCCTGCAGCGACAAGGCGTGGGATCGCATGGAAGCGACCTACAATCCGCGCTACTACTTCGACCTGCGCAAGGAACGCAAGAATGCGAAGAACGGCGAAAGCGCCTACACGCCCGCCGTTGCGTTGATTGCCGCACTGGGGGCAGCGCTGGACTGGATTGCCGCGCAGGGCGACGGCAGCCTTGCCGAGGGCCGCAAAAAGCTGATCGAGAACGCCGAAACCGTTGCCGCTATGACGCGTTCGGCATGCCTCGCGATGGGCTTGAAGCTGTTCGCGCCAGAGGCAGCTTCAGCGGCAGCCACTGCGGTGCTTGCGCCGGAGGGCTTCACCTCGACGCAGTTCGTCAAGGCACTGAAGTCTCGCTTTGCGGCCATCATCACCGACGGCCAGGGCGAAATGAAGGGGCAGATCTTCCGCATTGCGCATCTCGGCTTCTTTGACTACCTGGACACCATCTCGCTGATCGGCGCGCTGGAACAGGTGGCCGTGCAGGACCTGAAGCTGCCCGGCTTCCAGTTCGGCACCGCCCTGGTCGCCGCGCAGAAGACGTACGCGGAGCGCAGCGCAACGGCAGCCGGGGACCGTGCCTGCTTCTGCGGCCGCTCGGATGTCTGCTGCAATCTTGTGCATCCAGAGTACGGTGCTGGGGACATCAAGCTGTACAAGTAGCCGTGCTACGTTTCACATACATTGCGTCATCCTGAGCGGAGCACGCAGTGCGCAGTTGAAGGACCGGCTTTCCTCCCGGACTTTCGACTACGCTGCGCTTCGCTCACGGTGACGACTCTTATGATTCACAGCATAAAGAGTCATCAAACGAGCTTATCGGTTGCGTCAACGCGGGACGTGCGGCTTCGTACCAAGCCATACAGGGGCAGTCCCAATGCAGCAATCCCCAACGCGAACAACGATGCCGGGATGCGCCCCACATGTTCGTCGCGCGCGGCCCAAAGCGCGAACAACATCAGAACGACAGGGCCTGTACCAAGAACGACGGCGACCCACGTGCCGCCGGGGATGCGGAAGGGGCGTGGCAGGTCCGGCTCTCTGCGGCGCAGGATGATTAGTGCGGCAAACTCGAGGATCAGCGACATGCCCCACAGCAGAACGTCGATGCTGATCAGCCGCTCAAAGGTGAGGTTCAGCGCCAGCGCCCAGCAGGTGGCACACACGATGAGCGCGACCCACGGCACGTTGGCCGCGTTGCGCCGGGCCAGCACGCGCGGCAGCAGGCCGTCGCACGCCATGGCATAGGGCAGGCGAGTGTAGCTCAGGGTCAGCGCGTTGAAGGTGCCCATGCTGTCGAGCGACCCAGCGAGCACCACACAGACTGCCAATGCCGAGCCGCCCAGCAGGTGCGCAGCATCGACCCACGCGCCGGTTGAGAAGCGTTCCGCCGGGATACCTGCCCAGGCGACCGCCGCAATGGGGACCAGGTACGTCAGCATGACCATGCCCGCG
>CAXUEW010000212.1:5554-6270 GCA_964250115.1 uncultured Terriglobus sp. | reverse complement strand
ATGGGCCTGAGCGGCGGCATGAGCGAGGGCTACGCTTCGCAGCTGAAGAGCTACGTGGAAAGCTATCTGCTTTCGTTGAATACTGACCAGATGCACGGCTGGTTAAACAAGCAGGTGACCTACGCTGCTACCTACATGCTGCTGACCGCGGAAGCCATGGGCTACGACACCGCTGCCATGGAAGGCTTTGAGGAGGAAGCGGTGCGTGAAGCCCTGCGCCTGCCGCTGAGCTACTGGGTGGTGTCGCTGCTCGCCATCGGGCACCTCAAGGGCCCGGATAAGTACTTCGGCGGCCGCTTCGACCTGAACCACACCTGCTTTGCCGAGGAGTTCGGGAAGCCCCTCAAGTGATCGAGCCGCGGGTCAGGAAGCGCCGTCGCTGGCACTTTGTACTTGGTGGGCTGGTAGTTCTGCTGGCGCTGCTCTGCGGCTACGTGTACTACAACCCGTTCTGGCTGATCGACCGCGGCGTGAACAGCTACCTGCGGGTCCACGGCGTAGTAAGCAGCCAGGTAGATGTGTACGGCAACCGCATCCACTACCTTGAAGCGAGGCCATCAGGCAACGCGCCGGATCGTTCGGTTGTCCTGGTGCATGGCTTGGGTGCGCGTGCCACGGACTGGGCTCCGATGATTCCGGCGCTGGCCGCGCGTGGCTACCACGTGTATGCAATTGACCTGCTTGGGTATGGTGAGTCGGCAAAACCGGCAGACGGT
>CAXUEW010000212.1:1423-5544 GCA_964250115.1 uncultured Terriglobus sp. | reverse complement strand
GACTACTCGCTTTCAGGCGAGGAGCACGTCGTCAATGGCTTTATGGACGTACTGCACATTTCTCAGGCAGATGTTGCGGGCTGGTCGATGGGTGGTTGGATCAGCATGCTGCTGACGCTGGATCATCCCGGCCGGGTACGCCGGCTCATGTTGTTCGACAGCGCCGGGCTGTACTTCAATCCAGACTTTTCCTCGAACCTGTTCGCACCGTCAGACCGTGCAGGCCTCGAGCGGCTGGTGGCTCGAATCGAACCGGACAAGCCTTTCCTGAAGATCCCTGCTTTTGCGGTGCCGGGTATGCTGCGGCGTCTGCAGGCCAACCGGTGGATTGTGGAACGATCCTTTCGCAGCATGATCAGCGGACGGCATGTGCTGGACTTCCGCCTGGGTCAAATCAAGGTACCAGTGCTGATTGTCTGGGGAACTGAAGACAAGCTGACACCGTTCGATCAGGCCGAAAGACTGCACGTCTTGATGCCGCAATCGGTGTTGGTGGGGGTTCGCGCCTGTGGACACCTGGCGGCGGCAGAGTGTGCGCCGCAAGTGTTGCCGGAGACACTCCGCTTTCTGGATGCGGAGCCAGTCCTGTCGGCCTCGAAAATGATCCTTGCCGGTCCCTCGTCCAGTCAGTAGCTAGTCTTCCGCCTTCCAGCGGTACGCCTCGGCTTGCGGCAAGCCCACATGGGCAAGTACGCGGCAGCAATACTGCTGCACGATGTCATCGATGGAAGTTGGCTTGAAGTACATGGCCGGGATGACAGGGAATATGGTCGCCCCCGCCTCGGCGGCCAGGGTCATGTTGCGCAGGTGAATGCGGTTGAACGGGGTCTCGCGAACGCACAGGATCAGCGGCCTGCGTTCCTTCAGGCAGACATCCGCGGCACGATCCATCAGGCGTGCAGCTGTGCCGTTTGCGATTGCGGATAGCGTGCCCATGGAGCAGGGCAGGACGATCATGCCGTCGCTCGGGTAGCTGCCGCTGGCGATACCGGCTCCTATATCGTCGTTGCGCACCACTTGGATTTTGTCGTGGTGTTCTCCCGCAAGTGCTTCCACAATGCCCGAGCGGCCACTTAGTCCAAGTTCTTCAGCGACCACGCGAAACGCATGGTCCGATACGACAAACTGCACCTGCGAAACCCTGCTGTCTGCCTGCAGCATGCGAAGCATGGCCGCAGTAAAGATTGCACCACTTGCACCCGTCATCGCCAACGTCAGGTTCTTGTCGCTATCCATCTTCATACCATTCCATTATCCCTGTCTTTTCAAAGCCAGGACCGCGACTACGGGCGCAGAATGTGCGTCTCACACAATAGTCGCCGGCCGCAGATGCAAACTTACAGGCGCTTCAGGAAGGTGCATGCAGTCTCATCAACAGCGAAAATTACTACGCCTGCTCCTGGTGCTGCTTGCTGCCACGGCCTTCGCGGCGCGTGCGCAAGGCAGTGTGAGCCTGCTGATGGAAGAACCATTCGGGACGTTCGGCGCTTTCAATCCTACCGGGCATGCAGCCATCTACCTGAGCGGCGTATGCGCTGAAGAGCCGACTCGCTTGCGGCTTTGCCGCGCCGGGGAGCAGGGCGTCGTCATCAGCCGGTATCACCACGTAGGCCGGTACGACTGGATTGCCATTCCGTTGGTGCCCTATCTCTACGCCGTGGACGATCTTTCGGACCGTCCCGAGAACATCACCCCGGCGCTGGAAGCGGAACTGCGTGACCAGTACCGGCGTGAACATCTGCTGGAGCTTGCGCCCAGCCGTGCGGACGGCAGCGCGCCCGGCGGCGCGTGGATTCAGTTGATTGGTGCCAGCTACGACCGGCGCATCTATGGCTTCCCGGCCGCTACCACGAGGGAACAGGACCTTGCTCTGATCGCCAAACTGAACGACAGCCGGAACGAGAGTCATTTCAACCTGTTCTACCGAAACTGCGCAGACTTCGCACGCAGCGTGTTTCGTGCGGTTTATCCAAACACCATTCCACGTAATACCATGGCCGATTTCGGTCTTACGACTCCAAAGCACCTTGCCCGTTCCCTGGTGAAAGTAGGCCGCGAGCACCCGGAAATGGCGTTCCGCACTTTTCAAATTCCACAGGTGCCCGGGACAACCAGGCGCAGTCATCATGTGGATGGCATCGCAGAGTCGCTGGTGCGATCGAAAAAGTACATTGTACCTTTGGCATTCTTGTCCCCCACGACGGCTGCAACGCTGGTAGTGGCGTATGTCGGAACAGGACGATTCTCGGTTCCGGCGGATGCGCCGCTCATGCCGGAGCTGAGTGAGCCACCTGCGGGACTGGTGATGGATACGAACAGCATTGTGGTCGAGGCACCAGCGGACTCGCCTGCGATCTCATCGCTGGCCTGCCCGACGGATGCTGCCACCGGCATCGACATTGGTGGCGGGAACTAAGGTGTATAGACATATTGCTTTCGGAAGGGCATAGCTTTAGCTATGCCAAAAGCGACTGTCTATAACTGGCCTGAACGCAGTCTAACGGCACAGCTAAAGCTGTGCCCCTGCATTATCTACAACTTCTGTCCTATGTGCATCGGAAAATATGTCGATATGCCCTAGATCAACTGCAAAGCAAAGGCGACAATCGTACTCCCGTGGAGGCCCGCGTTTCTGGTGATGCTGTCTTCAAGATCTGCCGGTGGCAAAGCCATTTTTGCTGCTGCAACTTCCTCCGGTGAAGCACCTACGAAGCACAATTCGCAGACGCCTAAGCTGCCGTCTTCCGTTTCAACGGGCGGCCCGAATGTCCGGCAAGTCACTGGACGATGGGCATAGAGCGTGCATGTGCCGCTGGCGGGGTCGAGTACAGGACAGACTTCTTCATTCGCAAAGCTCTCAAAAGCTTCAAGAGCCTCTTCATTCTCGTAGAGCAGCCCCGTAAGTGCGTCGCCAGGGAAGGTGGACGCCAGTCTTTCTCTGGTTGCTCTCAGACGGCTCCGAAGCTGTGATGCGGTGGTTTGATCCCTCTGAGTCAGTTCGCCCAGACCATGCCTCAAACGCTCAGCATCCAGGGCTGAAATCCTGAAGACGCCGGTGCAGCACTGGTTACATCCGGGACGGCATGCCAGCCAGTGACCGCTGCGGGCGGCAGCATCCAGCAGGGCAGCGTCGAGGATCTGCACAAGTTCAGCGTCGCCGGCGGGAAGCATGCCTACCGTTCGGCATGCTGCAGTGCGGGGAGAGGTTCGCCCAGTACGCGTTCGAAGATCGCCGGTACGTTCACCAGACGGCGCTCCACATCAAAGGCTTCCGCAATCTTTTCGGGAAAGAGGATCGCTGTAATCTCGGCGTCTGCAAGCACCAGGTCGCGGAAGACCAAGTCTTCTTTCCACGCACGCATCGCCAGCGTCTGGACGCTGCGGTAAGCATCTTCACGTGACATACCGGCGGCTGCCAGGTCCAACAACAGTTGGCCGCTGAACACCAGGCCCCCAGTGAGGTTCAGATTTCGCAGCATGCGTTCCGGATAGACCATCAGCTTGTCGATCAGATTCGTGGTCTTGGACAGCAGGTAATCGGCCAACGTGGTCTGATCCGGCAGTATGACTCGTTCGGCGGACGAGTGCGAAATATCGCGTTCGTGCCATAACGCCACATCTTCAAGTGCTACCTGAGAGTTCGCCCGCATCACACGGGCAAGACCGCAGATGTTCTCACACGTGATCGGATTGCGCTTGTGCGGCATGGCGCTGGACCCCTTCTGCTTTTCGCTGAAGAATTCTTCTGCTTCGCGCACCTCCGTGCGCTGCAGGTGGCGGATTTCCGTTGCGATGCGGTCCAACGAAGACGCAAGAACAGCGAGTGTTCCGATATAGGCTGCGTGGCGATCTCGCTGTAGTACCTGCGTACTGACCGGAGCTGTGTTCAGGCCCAGGCGGCGGCAAATCTCCTCTTCCAGGACAGGAGTCACGGTGCCGTAGCTGCCTACGGCGCCGGAAAGTTTTCCTACGCGCATGTCTTCTGCTGCTGCCGTGAAGCGCACGATGTTCCTCTCACACTCCGTGTACCAAAGCAGCAGCTTCAGGCCGAGGGTGGTGGGTTCCGCATGCACGCCGTGGGTACGCCCGATGCAGGGTGTCAGGGCGAATTCGATCGCCCT
>CAXUEW010000212.1:0-1413 GCA_964250115.1 uncultured Terriglobus sp. | reverse complement strand
GAGTGCTCGCATGCCTTCGAGAATGAGGCCGGACGCCTGCTTCAACTGCAGCGCCTGCGCGGTATCCACCACGTCCGTGGAGGTGAGGCCGAAGTGAAACCACCGAGATTCCGGCCCCACCTTTTCCGCTACGGCAGTGGTAAATGCGATGACATCATGCCGAGTTTCCAGTTCGATGGCTCGTATGCGCTCCACATCGAAGTCGCCGCGTTCGCGTATAGCTTCAGCGGCACTTCTGGGGACGATTCCTGCGTCGGCCAGCACCTCGCTTGCCACGGTCTCTACCTGGAGCCAGCAGCGAAACTTTGACTCGTCAGACCAGAGCGCGCGAAAGGCAGGGCGGGTATAGCGATCGATCAAGGAAGAAACCTTTCGGCGAAGATCATTAGCCCGGCTGTTGGACGCCTAAGAGGGCCGACATCTCGTCATAGAGAAAACCCTGCCCGGGGCGGTACGGCTGCACCCACCTGCCGTCAATAACAAACTGCGGGATCGCCTTCTTGCCTACATTCTGCAGCAGCAGATCCACGGCCCCAGGCGTGCGCTCAATGTCGACCTCACTGTAAGGGATGCTGTGCTTCTCAAGAAAACGCTTCGCCTCGCGGCAGTCGCGGCACCAGACGGCTGTGTAGACCTTCAAATCCATAGTTTCATTCTACCTTTGGTTCTGCGTGCCACTTATTGTTCGTGGTAGTTGCGCATCAGTCCGCCGTCGACCACATAGGTCGAGCCGGTAACGTAGCCTGCCTCGTCGCTCGCAAGAAAAGATGCCAGCGCAGCTACGTCTTCGATCGTACCCATGCGACCAAGGGGTATGTTTTTCAGCAAGGGATCGAGCTTTGCCCTGTCGTTTAGCAGCGCCTTGTTGATAGGCGTAATGATGGCGCCGGGAGCGATGTTGTTGACGGTAATGTTCTTCGGTCCAAGCTCAACGGCAAGATTGCGCATCAGCATCCGGATGCCGCCCTTCGAAGCGCAGTAGCTTGAAAAATGGGGAAATACCATGTCTTCATGCACGGAACTGATGTTGATGACACGGCCTGGCAGATTCGCTGCCAATAGGCGTCTGACGAAAGCTTGTGTGGTGAAGAAGGGGCCTTTCAGGTTTACGCCGAGCACCAGGTCGTAGTCCGCTTCCGTCACGTCGGCAAAGTCTGAGCCCTTCTCCACGCCGGCGTTGTTCACCAGGATGTCGACTTTGCCCAGACCATCCCACCCCGCGTTCACCAGGCTCTGGCACTCGGCAACTTTGGACACATTTGCCTGCACAATGATGCTCTTGCAGCCGAGCGCTTCAACTTGCCGTTGCGTCTCCTGCGCACCTTCTACCCCGCCGTTGTAGTTGATAACGATGTCTGCGCCGTCTTTGGCCATACCGATGGCGATGCCCTGGCCGATGCCCGAAGACGAGCC
>CAXUEW010000211.1:1813-6344 GCA_964250115.1 uncultured Terriglobus sp. | reverse complement strand
CCGCCCCGTCGTAGCTGCCGTTTTTCAGGTCCGGCACCATGTCGCGGCCGATATCGCCCGTTTTGCCGTCGGGCAAAATACCCTCGAGCCCGTAACCGATCTCAAACTGGTACTTGTGATCATCGACCGAGATCAGTAGCAGCGCGCCACGATCCTTGTCTTTCGGACCCGGCCTCCACTTTGCAAAGAGCTGGTTGGCGAACTCAGCCGGTGTGTTGTCATCCTCAATCTTATGAATGACCGCGACAAATACCTGCGCATGTGCCTGCGTGTCCAACTGCTTCAGCAGGCCGTCCATGTCTGACTTGGTGGATTCGTTCAGAACGCCCGCGTAGTCGTTCACGTAGGCGGTAGGTGCCGGCATCGACTTGACGGTCTCTGCAGCCGCAGGCGAAAGGAACCTGAACAGCGCGAGCGCAACCACAAATACCACAACGTACCGGAGCCGTGCTGCCATTGCATCTAATGATACGCCGGGCTGCCCAAGAAGGTTCCCCTGTAACGTAAGAAGGGGCAACCGCAAAGTGGTTGGCCCCTTGTGTTCGCTGCTCCGATATACCTCTACTTATTCATTTTGGCGTTCAGCGCATCGATCATCTCGGTGTGTTTCGCAATTACAGCAGATGCGTGGGATGTCAGCTTCTTCATGTCGGGGTTCGACGTCTCGGCATTTTCCTGCTTCACCTTGGTCAGGTCCTCGTGGTGATCGTCATCGGCCGTTTTGACGTAACTCTTGTCGTAGGTCTCACCGGTCAGCATTTTCAGCTTTAGCAGTTCAGCGTCGGCCTTCGCGCTGGGGGTCGTCGGCAGCGTGACACCTGCCTTTACTGCGACCGGCTTGGTACCCACGATCAGCGCCTTATGATCGGTAATCATCTTTTGCGCAAAGGTTTTCAACGCGGGGTTCTTGGTTGTGCGCAGGGTCATCTCGGCCATTTTGATCTCGGCGTAGTGATCGGCGGTTGAGTCTTTGAGGAAGTTCTTGTCCTTGTCTGAAAAGCCCTGCGCAAAGGCAAAGGTGGCGCCCGTACAGGCGAAAAGTGCGGTGGCGAGTGCTACGTTGTGCATCTTCATTGCGTCTCCCTGGCTGCTGATTGCAGCCCTTGCTCCTACTTGTGATGCCGGGGTCAGGATGGTGGTGACTCCCTGATGCGTCGCCCATAGAGAGAGCAGGTATCCTGATCGGATGAGTTCCCTGCTGTCTGCCGCTCCCGAAGGTCTGTTGCCACCCACAGCCAAGCCGCAACCGCACCCAGTCACCATCCACGGCGAAACTTTGGAAGACGATTACTTCTGGCTGCGTGAGAAGGAATCACCCCAGGTGCGGGCTCACCTGGAAGCCGAGAACGCCTACACCGACGCCGTGATGGCATCGACAAAGGAGTTGCAGGACCAGCTGTACCGCGAAATGGTGTCGCACATCAAGGAGACGGACACATCGGTTCCTTACCGCGACGGGAACTGGTGGTACCTGACGCACACGGTGGAGGGTTCGCAGTATGCGATCCACTGCCGCCGCGCGGCAGCAGATGGAATGCACTACAACGAGGGCGTGCCGGAAGAAGTGCTGCTGGATGTAAACCAATTGGCCGAAGGCGAGGCATTCATGGCGCTGGGCGCGCTGTCCGTCAGTCCGGACGGCAACCTACTGGCTTACACCACGGACAACACCGGCTTCCGCCAATACACGCTGCACATCAAGGACCTGCGTACAGGCGAACTGCTGCCCGACACGGCTCAGCGTGTGGGAGCCATCGTCTGGACACCGGATTCGCAGATGATTTTCTACTCCGTCGAAGACGAGCAGACCAAGCGGCATGATCGTGTGCTGCGCCACACATTGGGAGCCTCTGCGACCGACGATGTACTGATCTACGAGGAGAAGGACGAGCGCTTCAACGTGGGCGTGGGCCGCACGCGCGACCGCAAATACCTGCTGCTCGCGGCGGAAAGCCACACCACGACTGAGTACCGCTTCCTTGACGCGAGCCGTCCGACGGGTGAGTTTCAGATGCTGGCTGAGCGCGTGGCCGACCAAGAGTATTCCGTCGACCACCGGCACGGCCTGTTCTACATCCGCACGAATGACACGGGCAAGAATTTCCGCGTGGTCACCGCAGCGGTCGATCAACCCGGCCGGAATGCATGGGTGGAACTGCTGCCAGAGGACAAGGCGGTTCCGCTGGAAGACTTCGAAGTATTTGAAAGCTTTGCGGTGGCTTCCGATATCGTGCAGGGATTGGACCGGTTGCGCGTCTTCCGCTTCGATGGATCGGAACTTGCGGCTGAATCTGCGACTATCAGCTTCCCTGAACCGAGCTATGCCGCGGGCCTGCATGTCAATCGCATCTTCGACGCGACCAGCTTTCGCTATAGCTACCAATCGCTGGTGTCGCCTGCCTCGGTGTACGAGTACGACGTCGCCACGGGGGCGTCCACACTGCTGAAGCAGCAGGAGGTGCCCGGCGGTTTCGATCGCGAACAGTACGCTTCCGAGCGCATCTGGGCGACTGCGAACGACGGTGTTCACGTGCCTGTGTCGCTTGTATACCGGCGCGAAAGTTTCAAGAAGGATGGAGCAAACCCGCTCTACATCTACGGCTATGGATCGTACGGCTATGCACTCCCCGTAGGCTTCGGCACCAGCCGTCTGTCGCTGCTGGACCGCGGCATCGTCATGGCGTATGCGCACATCCGCGGCGGCGGTGACTTGGGCGATGCCTGGCACGACGACGGCAAAATGATGGTGAAGCGCAACACCTTCACCGACTTCATCGCGGTGACCGAATACCTGATTGCCGAAAAGTATGGAGCGGCAGACAAGGTCATCATTGAGGGAGGCAGCGCGGGCGGTCTGCTGATGGGCGCAGTCGTGAACCTGCGGCCGGACCTGTTCCGCGTGGTGCTGTCGCACGTACCGTTCGTCGACGTGATGAACACCATGCTGGACGCGTCCCTGCCGCTGACTGTCGCAGAGTACGAGGAGTGGGGCAATCCCAACGAGCCCGAGGCGTTTGCCTACATGCGAAGTTACTCACCCTATGACAATCTGCAGCGCGGAACGTATCCAGCAACGCTGATCAAGACCAGCCTGAACGATTCGCAGGTGATGTACTGGGAGCCAGCGAAGTTCGTCGCAAAACTGCGCACGTTGAAGACGAACGCCGAACTGCCGCTGCTGCTGCACGTGAATATGGACGCAGGCCACGGAGGCGCATCCGGCAGGTACGACTACCTGCGCGAGACTGCGATGGATTATGCATTCACGCTGAGGGAGCTTGGTATCGCTTAGCCCACGCCTCGCGATCAGGCTGTTTCGGCTATGAGCACATCTGTCTGGCTGAAGTCGTTGCCCTTGAACAGCAGCGGTTGGTTCAGGTGCTTTGCAAGGGCATAGCTGAAGCAGTCGCCGAAGTTGAGGGCGGCAGGATGGCGGCCTTTGCCATAGGTTGCGTATGCGGTTCGCGCCACTTCTGCCTGTTCATGATCGAACGGAACGACTTTCGTCCTAAGCTCGCCCAGAAGACGCTCAGCCGCGGGTTTGCTCTTGCTACCTAAGCGGCGTTGGACGACGACAAACAGCTCGAGGTAAGTTGCGGCTGAGAGATAGATGAAAGGCTCGTCTCGCAGCAAGACCGCGAAAGCCTGCCAGCCTTCTTCGTGGAGCAGTATGGCGATCAGAACAGACGTATCAACGACCAAGGTAAGGTTGCTCTGGAACGCCAAATTCGTCGTAGCCGAGGATTTCGTCCTCGCTTTGGCTATAGTCGATCGGCATGGAATGAATTTGCTTTAGGAGAGCATCGATCCGCTCCCATCTCGCCTGGCGCTCTTCGGCGGTCTCTGGTGGTTTGGCCAGAGGCGTCAGCGCGACTTGCTTTTGCAATGCCTGCACAACTGCTTCCGTAGGTGTCGTGCCCGTCGCTTCAGCCAACTGCTGCGCGGCTGCTTCAATCTCGGGTGTGATGACCAAGGCTGCCATGGCGAAAGTTTACACCTGCAAGTCCTTAGACAGTTGCCGCTTCAGGCACCACGTCCCCCTCGCCTGGCGCCAAGAACAGATTGCGCTCCAGGCCGTGCTGGCGGTCGTACAGCTCGCGATAGCGGCCTTGCAGTGTGTAAAGTTCGCTGTGCGTTCCTCGCTCCACGATATTGCCGGCTTCGACGACCAGGATCTGGCTCGCGTTCCGAATCGTGCTGAGCCGGTGCGCAATGACAAAGGTGGTGCGGCCCGTCATCAGGTGATTCAGGCCCTGCTGGATCATGGCCTCGCTCTCGGAGTCGAGCGAGCTGGTCGCTTCGTCCAGGATGAGGATGCGCGGGTCTGCGAGAATGGCGCGTGCGATGGAGAGCCGCTGGCGTTGACCGCCCGACAACTTCACGCCGCGCTCACCCACGATCGTGTCGTAGCGCTCCTCGAAGCGCTCCGCAAACTCATCCACGCGGGCGATGTTACACGCCGTCAGGAACTGCTCTTCCGTGGCGTCAGGGCGCGAGAACAGGATGTTCTGACGAATGGTGCCGTCGAACA
>CAXUEW010000211.1:0-1803 GCA_964250115.1 uncultured Terriglobus sp. | reverse complement strand
CAGAAACGTTTCCTGCAATACGACGCCCAGTTGTGAGCGGTAGCTTGGCAACCGCACCGTGGACAAATCCATGCCGTCCACCAGCACCTTACCTAGGGTGGCGTCATGAAAGGCACAGATCAACGAAATGATGGTCGACTTGCCTGAACCGGAGGAACCCACCAGCGCCGTGACTGTGTCGGGCGCGGCGTGGAAGCTGATGCCGTGCAGTACGGGCTTGCCGGGATCGTACTCAAAGCGGACATCGTCAAAGATCACGTCACCGTGAAGCTGCGGAGCGTCGATCGTACGGCGTGGATCGGCATCTTCATCCGGCGTCGATAGAATCTCAGCGGTCCGGTCGAGCCCGGCCAGCGCTTCTGTCAGTTGCGTGCCAATGTTCACAAGGGACGTAATGGGCACGACCATGAAGGCCAGAAACATGTTGTAGGTGACATAGCCGCCAATGGTCAGGTGTCCAAGAACGACCTGCCTTGCGCCCAGAAACATGACAAGCGAACCGACACAACCGAGTACGGCCGTGGAGGAGAGTGCCATAATTGAAGTCGCCGTCAGCGAACTGATCACGTTATTCAGCAGGCGCTGCGCACCTTCCGCAAAGACGCGCGATTCGCTTGCCTCCGCATGGTATCCCTTCACCACACGCACGCCGCCCAGCGATTCCGTGAGCCGGCCGGTCACTTCTGCATTGAGTGCGGCCCGCGCGCGAAAAATGGGCCGGATGGTGCTGAAGGCGCGCCGCATGATCATGGCAAAAGCAAACATGATGGTGAAGGTGAGCAGCGTCATGTTGGTGGATAGCCGCATCAGGTAGAGGAAGGAAAGTCCAGCCGTCAGCAGTCCGCCGATGAAGTCGACGAGACCGGTGCCGATCAGGTTGCGTACACCTTCGACGTCGGTCATGATGCGCGCGACCAGGGTGCCGGAACGATTCGCGTCGTAGTACGCAACCGACAAGCGCCCCACGTGCGCCTGCACCTGCACGCGCAGTTCGGTAATCAGCCGCTGTCCCGCCTTGGAAAGAATCTGCGTCAGTGCATAGGAGCTGAGCCCCTGGATAATGGTCGCGCTCAGCACCGCACCCACAATCCAAGGCAGCAGCCGCAACTGGTGCTGCCGCATGACGTCATCAATCAAGTAGCGCGTGGTCGCCGGCAGCACCAGCCCGCAGGTGCGGTTAACCAGCATGATGAGGAAGCTGCCAATCAGCAGACCGGCACGAGGACGCACCAGCTTCTTGATCTCGGGCCAGACCCGCTTCATCTCAGGCTTGGGCTTCTTTTTTGTTAGCTCTGCCGTGATGGCGCGCGACGGGTTGCGCGAGACGCGCTCTGCGCTGCGCATTGACGGATGACCGCCCGATAGTGATGGTCCAAAGGATCCCATGTGCGGTGTTGTTCTCCGGGCGGCAACAAGCAGCCCTCTGTGCTAGATGCGCACGCGGCGTGCAACGATGAAAGAACGTACGCACAGCGCCACAAAAACGAGGCAAAACAGCGCCATCAGCATCTGCTCTTCAATGGCGAGCGGATGCGCCACGGAGACACCCTGCATCATCTTGATAGCCCCGCCGGTCGCGCGGATGGCCGGGATCAGGCAGCCGATCAGCCCGACGGTAACGGCGATGTGCATGAACAGCATGCGGCGGCGTGCATCCTCAGTGCGGGCAAGCACGCCCAGAACGATCAGCAGCACGCCGAAATAGAGCGGAATCAATGACGTGGGTGCGTGCGGCACAGCGAGCGCGTAAAAGCCCGCACCGAGGATCGCAAGCAGTACGCCGAACAGGATCGTGATTCTAGC
>CAXUEW010000210.1:0-6380 GCA_964250115.1 uncultured Terriglobus sp. | reverse complement strand
CTTGACGCTGGCATTGCAGCATCGGTGCCTGTTCTGCTCTCTCTCAAGTCATACTGGCAGCACGGCGTGAAGACCAAGCTCGACGAAACCGATTAGGCAGAAAAGGCAGCTATGGAGATCTCCTGGTTTATCCCGACAACAGGCGACGGCCGTTACCTGGCCAGCGCACACGGATCACGTGCCACCGATCTGCCCTATCTTCGGCAGATTGCGCAGGCTGTCGACCAGCTCGGCTACCATTCTGTCTTGCTGCCCACTGGTAATTCCTGCGAAGACTCGTGGGTCGTCGCATCAGCGTTGATGCCGGCAACGGAACGGCTGCGTTTTCTCATCGCGATTCGTCCCGGCATCATGTCGCCCACGGTGGCTGCGCGCATGGCGTCGACGTTTGACCGGCTCTCGGGTGGTCGCCTCCTAATCAACGTCGTGACCGGCGGCGATCCGCAGGAGGCAGCAGCGGATGGCGTCTTTCTGCCGCACGATGAACGCTATTCCGTGACCGATGAGTTTCTGCAGATCTGGCGATCCATCATGGCGGGAGAAACGTCCTCGTTCAGCGGCAAGTATCTTCACGTCGACAAGGCAAAGGTATATTACCCAGCGCTGCAGCAGCCCTATCCCACGCTCTACTTCGGCGGGTCATCTGCCGCAGGCATCGAACTGGCTGCGAAGCAGGTCGATGTCTACCTGACGTGGGGTGAGCCGCCAGCACTGGTCGCCGAGAAGATTGCACGTGTCCGGGATGCCGCAGAAAAGCAAGGCCGCACGCTGCGCTTCGGCATTCGGCTGCACGTCATCGTGCGCGAAACCAGCGAAGCCGCCTGGCGCGCAGCGAACGACCTCATCAAGTACATCGATAAAGATGTCATCGAACGCGCACGGCAGGGTCTCGCGCGTTTCGATTCGGAAGGTCAGCGCCGCATGGCTGCGCTGGTGCAAAGCAGTCCGGACAACCTTGAAGTAAGCCCGAATCTATGGTCGGGTATCGGACTGGTGCGCAGTGGCGCTGGTACCGCCCTGGTAGGTGATGCGGAAACAGTTGCGCAGCGCATGCTGGAGTACGCGGATCTTGGTATCGACAACTTCATCTTATCTGGCTACCCGCACCTGGAAGAGGCGTACCGCGTGAAGGAACTACTGTTCCCACTGCTGCCTGTCCATCACACAGACCCTGCGTCCGATTTATGCGAGCGTCAGTCAGCAGACTTTGTTGGCAACGAGTTCCGTCCCGTCCGGAATGGCTGAAGGAGCCATCCTCGAAACATCCGCGCCGCAAGATGCGGCGTTGCTTCGCCGGCGTTGGCTGGTGCTGGGCTTGCTGTTTGCGGTTACGGTCATCAACTTCATCGATAGGCAAACAGTCTCAGTGCTGGCTCCGGTGCTGCGACAGGCGTTGCACCTCAACAACTTTCAATACGGCCGCATCGTTGCCGCGTTTCAGTTCGGCATGATGACCGGCGAACTGCCCATGGGCGCGCTGATGGACCGATGGGGCGTGCGCATCGGCCTGGCGGGCGCGGTGCTGTGGTGGTCCGGTGCAACCAGCGTGCAGGCGCTGGCACGCAGCGGCACGCAACTGGGCCTTACGCGATTCTGGATGGGCACCGGCGAGTGCGGAAACTTCTCTGGCGGTCTTAAGGTCGTGTCGCGCCTGTTTGCGAATCGAGAACGTGCGCTGGCCATCGGCATTTTCAACAGCGGTAGCATGATCGGCGCAACAGTTGCGCCACCGCTAATCGTGTTTCTGCTGCAGCACTACGGCTACCGCTCGGCTTTCCTCTTCGCAGCATCGCTGGGCCTGCTGTGGACTCCGCTATGGTGGATCACCTATCGTGATCGCACCAACCTCTCAGACGAGCGGGCAACCGCACCCACCCGGCCGGTGCTGCAATTACTACGCACGCGTGAAGTCTGGGCCGTAATGCTTTGCCGCTGCTTTGTTGGACCGGTCATGCAGTTCTACTGGTACTGGATTCCAAGCTACCTGTTTAGTGAGCGCCATCTTACGATGGGGGAGATCGGCTTCATTGCATGGTTGCCGTTTGTGTTGGGAGATGTGGGCGGCATTGCCGGTGGATGGAGTGCGGCTGCCCTGCAACGGCACGGGTTCAGCACATACTCCGTTCGCCGCATCACCATGTACGGCAGCGGCGCTGTATGCGTGGCAAGCCTGCTGGTGCCGCTGGTGCACAGCATCGTGGTTGCTTATCTATGCATCGGCGTGGCCATGATGGCAGACAACTTTCTTTCCGCCAACATGTTTGCCGCCGTTACCGATCTGTTTCCTGAACGGGAGGTAGGTCGAGTCACGGGCTTTACGGGCGTTGCCAGCGGTCTCAGCGGTCTGCTGTTTCCGCTGCTGACAGGGCTCCTTGTCGACCGCGGATCCTACACACCGGTATTTTTTCTTGTGGCGCTCATGCCGCTGATAGGCACCACAGCCTTGTTTCTAGCAGGCTCGCAGGCCTACCGGAGGCTGCAAGCGACTGAGGCTTCCACGCAGACCAGGGAAATACCTGCATAAGCGTCAGGTGACATTGGCCCACTTACTAAGTAGGCCATCGTAGAGAACGTTGCTTACTTGATTACGTAGCTGCTGTCTGCTACGGTACTTGGAAATGCAAAGGACAATTGGAGTCTCGATCTTTACCGCGGATGCGCGCCCGCGCGTTGCGGTACTGCACGCTTCGACTCGTTGTACCTGTTGTTGCTGTTGTTGTAGCGCCTTCGCGCGCTAAGCAGCCTTCTCGCCTACGTCCTGACCCTTCGGGCGCCCTGCGCGGAATGAAAGACCTGTAACTACTATCAGGTACTTCTTCTCTCCACAATGCTTGTACGGCACGCTTCGACCTGATTCATCCCCGGAGATATGCATGTCTGTTCGTCGTTTTTCCTGGTTTGCGCCTGTTCTCGCAACCCTTGCCCTGCCTTCTGCACACCTGCATGCACAGGCCGTCGGCGTACTGCGCGGTACGGTTGCAGATGCCTCGTCGGCGCTGGTTCCGGATGCCAGTGTTACGGCCACAAACAGCTCGACTGGCATCGTGCGCACAGTGCGCACAAATCAGCAGGGTATCTTCGTGCTGCCAGATACGCCCATTGGCACGTATTCGTTGCAGATCACAAAGGATGGGTTTCGCACCGAGCAGCGCACCGGAATCACATTGCTGACCGGCCAGGTTGCTGACCTGTCATTGACGTTATCGTTGGGCGAGGCGTCGCAGACTGTTGAAGTCACAGAAGGCGCGGCGCTGCTGCAGACGACTTCATCGTCCGTGCAGACCACAATCGATGCCAAGCAGATCAGCGACCTACCTCTGAACGGCCGTAACCCGCTGCAATTAACCACGTTGACGCCTGGAACAACGCTCACTGCAATCGGCACGGAGGCGGGCCAGCAAGACAATACCGGGCTTGTTGTCAATGGACTGCGTCCCACGCAGAGCACCTACCTGCTGGACAATGCGATTTATAACAATCGCTTTTTCGATTCAGTCCCGATCCTGCCGAACCCGGATGCATTGCAGGAATTCACCATCCAGTCCTCCAACTACAGTGCGGAGCATCCCGGTGCCGGCGCGCTGGTCCAGCTTTCCACGCGATCCGGCACGAACCAGATTCACGGCTCGGCGTATGAGTTCCTGCGTAACACCGTGCTGAACGCGTACAACCGTTTTCCGGCGCGATCTGCCTCTGGCGCAGCCATCAAGCCGCCCTTAAAGCTGAATCAGTTTGGCGGCACTGTTGGCGGTCCCATCATCAAAGAACGCACCTTCTTCTTCTTCGGCGCAGAGAATTTGGAGCAGCGCTCCTCAGCCAATCCAGTTTCCTTCGTCATCCCAACAGCCGCGCAGATGAGCGGTGACTTCAGTGCGCTAACTGCGGCCGGAACCCAACTCTACAACCCGGCTACAGGCATGCCTTTCGCCGGCAACCGCGTAACCACCGGTGCCAGCCCGCTGTCACAAGCTGTCTACAAGACCTACCTTGCAAGCCTGGGGCCGGACGCGACCGGTCGCGTCACAGTTAGTCCTAACCAGAACGTCAGCAGCACGCAGTACCTTGTGAAGATCGATCACCAGGTTGCATCGAACAATCATTTCAGCGGACGCTACTTCTACAATCAACACAACTTTCAGCGATCGTTTACAGCACCTACCGGTTTTTTCGCAGCCAATGCGTTCCGCAATCAATCTCTTGTTCTAAGTGACACGCATATCTTCAGCCCAACGTTTACCGGTACTGTGACCATTGCAGGCGGCCGGTTCGCGCGCACACAAGTACCGCAGGCACCGGGACTGCAATCCTTGCAGAATTTAGGGCAGAACCTTCCGCTTGGTACGCAGGTATCTCTGTTCCCTGGCATCCGGGCTAACATCGCGGGATTTGTGAATATCTTTTCAGGCGGCACGCTGGCGCAGGCCGCCACCACGTTTGACTACAAAGTCTCGTTCGTGAAAAGCGCAGGTTCGCACACGATCGGCTTCGGTGGCGAGTGGGAGCGTACACGCATCAACGCGAATGATTTCTCCTTTACGCCTGGCGACAACGTGTTCAGCGGTGTTCGCACAGCGGCACCTGCGGGAACCGCTTTGCCTACGGGCTTCCGCTCCAGCGGCTCTGCGGTCGCGGACTTCTATCTTGGCTACGAATCATCATTCACCCAGGACAATGGCCGCACCATGTACCTTCGTGAAAACCGGCCCGCGCTGTATGTGCAGGATGACTGGAAAGCCACGCGCGATCTGACAATCAACGCTGGCCTGCGTTGGGATCCATGGCTGCCGCCGCACGATCTAAACACATCGTTGGTTGGTTTCCAGGCTGGTGCTCGCTCCACCGTCGCGCCCAATGCGCCGACTGGCCTGCTCTTCGTCGGCGATCCCGGGTTGCAGGATTCCATCTTCCGGAAGAACTTCAAGAACTTCGGCCCACGCGTCGGATTTGCTTACAACGTCAATGGCAAAAGCAAGCTTGTGCTTCGAGGGGCGTACGGTCTGTTCTACGGCTTCCCGGAGGGGCTGTTGTACCAACGCACCAACCAAACGCAGCCTCGGAACTTCGCCCTGAACATTGCCAATCCCGCTAATCCGTGGGATAACATCTTCGCTGGAACCAGCAGCCCATTCCCGCGCGCGAAGACACCTATAAGTCAGTTCGGAACCTATAACTTCACCTTACCCGTTGCAGGCGGCGTCCTTGATCCAAATTCAAAGGTCGCAACCATACAGGACCGGAACTTTACGGTAGAGGCGCAGATTACGCCCTCCCTCGCAGTGTCGCTTGCGTACGTGGGGAACCATGTGCAGCATGTCATGGGCTCGCGCCAGTTGAACCCCGCCGTGTATAGCCCGACAGCAACATTAGCCAACACCCAGGCGCGCCGCATCTACCAGGGCCTTGGTGCCATGGAGGTCGCGAGCTCCTACGAATACGCGGATTACAACGGCTTACAGTTGAACGTCGTTCGCCGCGTATCAACCGGCCTGCACATACTTACCAACTTTACCTGGGCGAAGGTGATCGACAATACCTCGAGCGCGATTGAAGGCAATGCGGGCCCGGCGAATCCATTTGACCTGAACAGCTCACGTGGGCCGGCGGACTATGATGTCCGGCTGCGTTATAACCTTTCGCTCGCCTATGACGTACCGCATGCACGGGTTCCGCGTTGGGCTGGCCTGGCTGTGAACGACTGGCACGTGAACACCATCTTCAATGCGTCCACAGGAACTCCCATCACAGTGCTCAGCGGAACGGACCGCTCACTGTCCGGTGTGGGCAGTGACTATGCAGATCGGGTTGGCGATCCGGCCCGGCCCGCCGGTGTCTCAGCCGTAACGCAGTACTTCAACACGGCTGCCTTCCAGCAGGCTGCCACAGGCACCTTTGGGAACAGCGGTCGCGGCAGCCTGCGCGGACCGGGCGCAGTCAATCTTGACGCTTCTGCCTTCAAGAGTTTCCCCATTGGCGACCGCATTAAGCTGCAGTTCCACGCGCAAGCATTCAACGCTATCAATCGCGCAAACCTCTCTAATCCTGGCGCGACGGTCTCTTCCGGAGCGGCTGGATTCGGGCGCATTACGAGCGCCGCTTCGCCGCGCGTTCTTCAGTTCGCGCTGCGCGCAACGTTTTAGAGGGCTACCCCAAGGCATCCGTTCCGGAAGGTAACCGTCTAGGTCTGATATGAGGTTACGTATTGTTGGCATCTGACATGTGGTCTTGGTATGCACGATGAGGCTCAACAACCTCGGAGAGGCCGAGGATGGCGGAGGCACTCCGGGCTGGACGGATCGAGGAAATCGGGTCAAGTCGCCAAGGCCGAATAGCGGGTTCGGAAGTCCCGTCAACCGCATTTGTGAGTATGAGTGGCATTCGAA
>CAXUEW010000209.1:0-6413 GCA_964250115.1 uncultured Terriglobus sp. | reverse complement strand
GCTGCACGTGCAGGCCCACGTTCTATCCCGGTGGCTAAAGCCACAATGGGTCCAGCATGATCGCCAAACACCATCCTCAGGTTGCTGGAGTTGCGTTCGTCGGCTTGTATACGCGCGCTTCCCATAGCCGCAGAGTCAGAGCCTCAGTTCCCGCTTCGGCCTGCTCTGTGTAGTTGCCCAGCACCAGCGTGCCAGTGCCAATGCCGCTCGGCAGGGTTGGCCAGACCTCTACCTTGCCGCGGAATGACTGGAAACTTATGAGGCTCAGATCCCACAGCTTACCTTGGCAGGTCTCCCAGGCGCATCGCGGAAAACCAATCGCAGTTGTTGCTTCTACCCGGCCGGACGCTTATACAAGCGGTAGGAGTCGATGACGATGGACCGCTCCACTTCGCAACATCTCGCGATTACAAGAGGGGTGAAAGTTTGACTTCGCAACTCAGCTGCAAGAAGTTCTTTGCCGCCCTCCTGCTCCTGTCGATAGGGTGTTCGGCGGCCCAGACGGTCACGCGGTCAGCCGAACTCATACAACAGGCCGACCTCAAGGCAGACATCTATTTCCTCGCCTCTGACGACATGGCCGGGCGCAACATCGGCAGCCCTGAAGACCACATTGCCACGGACTATATTGCCGCGGAGTTCCTGCGCCTTGGCCTGAAACCCATGGGTGACAACGGCACCTTCTTCCAGGGCATGGACATCCTGTCCGGCGATGTGGACCGCCAGCAGACCACGCTCACGGCCAACATTGGCGGCGCGGACCACACGTACGTCTTCGATCGTGACTTTCGCTGGAACCGCCAGAGTCTTCGCCCCGCCAGGGCGTGCGGTCCGGTCGTGTTTGCCGGCTACGGCATCGACGCCCCGGAGTATGCCTACAGCGACCTCTCTGCCCTCGATCTGAACGGCAAGATTGCCCTCGTCTTCACGCGAGAGCCCCAGGCCGACGATCCCAGGTCGAAGTTCATGGGATCATTGGACACTTACCACGCGTTTTACTGGGACAAGATTGAGCAGCTTCGCAAGCGTGGCGCCGCAGGTGTCCTGCTGATTGCGGACCGTGTTCCGCGGGCGGTCAAACCTATCCCAGCCAGCTCCCAACGGTCTGCCGGCGGACCCTCCTATGCCCTTGCCGGCGAGATGTGGGACCTTCCGGTTCTGACCGTCAATCGAGAAGTGGCCGACCAGTTTCTATCCGCGAGCGGCCAGACGTCCGACGCGCTTCAGGCCGAGATCGATCGCACGCTCACACCACACTCATTTGCCATTCCGCAAAGCTTGGCATGCATGTCGAAAGCCTTCATCGGCCTGCAGACCAGCCATGGCCGCAATGTCGTCGCTTTGCTCGAAGGCTCCGATCCAAAGCTCAAGACGGAGACGATCATCGTAACCGCGCACCACGACCACATGGGAATCATGAACGGCCACATCTTCAACGGAGCGGACGATAACGCTTCCGGCGTGGCCGGCCTGCTTGGAGTAGCGAGAGCAATGGTGAAGGGCGCCGTGCGGCCCAAAAGGAGCGTGCTCTTGATCGCTTATGACGGCGAGGAGCGGATCTTTCTCGGATCGTATTTCTACGTTCATCATCCGCTTGTCCCGCTCGCGCAGACTGTAGCGACCCTGAACATGGACATGATCGGCAGAGACGAAGAGGACCCCAACTGGCCTCTTCCGCCTGACCGTAACGTGAACATGGTGAATGTCCTGGGCACGCGGTACAACCCCGGTCTTCGCCGCGTGATCGATGTACAGAACCAAAAGGAAGGCCTGAAGCTCGACTATAAGATGGACGTGGTCGACCCGGACTCCTTATGGTCGCGCAGCGATCACTTTTGGTTCGCCACCCTGCACATTCCCCAAGTCGAGTTCCAGACAGGCCTGCACCACGACTACCATACCGGGCAAGACACCTGGGATCACATCAACTATCCGAAACTGACACGGATCGTACGTCTGGTATTCCTGTCCGTAGCTGAGATTGCGAGTTCCGGCCGCCTGATCCCGTTTGTCGCGGCAGGCACGTCAAACAAGGTCAAGCCCACCTTTTAGGAGGGTCTCGTCCCCGATTTCCCATTTGGACGAAACTACGATCACCCCGATGTCTGTCTCCGCAACGAGAGGGCTATATCTACTCTAAAATCTGTGCGTGTGTCTTGATAGCAGCTTGAGCGAATGGTCTGAGGTCGGAGCAGCCCAGGGCGATGTGGATGTGCGCCTTTGGCGGCAATTGTTGCTCCACGCTTCCACGCCGCTGTTGGTAATGAAGGGCCCGGAGCATCGCTTTGAGCTGGTGAACGACGCCTATGTTCGGCTGATGCATCGCCAGACTGGTGAGGACTTCATTGGGCGATGCATCCGCGAAGCGCTGCCGGAGCTTGAAGGGCAGGGCGTGTTCGAAATGCTGGATGAGGTGTATGCCACCGGTGTGCCTCATATTGGGCGAGAAGAGCGACGTCTGTTCCTGGACAGTGCGACGGGCGAGGTGCAGGAGAATTACTTCGACTTTATCTGTAAACCCATTCTGGGTGAGGATGGGCGGCCCATTGGCCTGATGACGCAGGGCCATGATGTGACTGAGTATGTGGTGGCGCGCAAGCGTGCACAGGCACGCGAGGCTGCGTTGACGGTGGAGTGGGAGCAACTTGCGGAGATGTATCGCACGGCACCCGTAGGCTTTGCCATCTATGAGCCGAAAGAGTTCCGCATGATTCACGTGAACGAGAAATTCACAGAGATGCTGAACATGCCTGCCGACCAGATGATGGGCAAGTCCGTACTGGACTTAGCCGGTGAAATTGAGGGCGTTCGCGCGCGGTTTGAGTGTGTTGCTGCCGGCGGACGGGTGGACAACGTGGTGATTGAGGGCGAGCTGAACTCGCAGCCGGGCGTATACCGTTGTTGGCTTGTGAACTACACTCCGCTGATGGATCACCAAGGGAAGGTGCGCGCGATTTCAACTGTGTCGCTGGATATTACCGCGCAGAAGCGGGCGGAGTCAGCGCTGATCAAGAGTGAGAAGCTTGCAGCCGTGGGAAGGCTGGCGAGCTCGATTGCGCACGAGATCAACAATCCGCTGGAGAGTGTGACGAATCTGCTGTACCTGGCGAAGCAGCGTGCGACGGATTCGATGCAGATTGCCTACCTTGAAACCGCGGACCAGGAACTGCGCCGGGTGGCGGCGATTACGAACCAGACACTGCGGTTCTACAAGCAGCAGACGCGACCGGTTCGATTGTCGGCAGAGCCGCTTCTTGAAAGCGTACTGAGTATCTACGAAGGACGGCTGCAGAACTACAACATTGCTGTTGAGATGGATCTGCGCAGCCAGGCTGAAGTGCTGGTACTGGATGGTGAAATCCGGCAGGTGTTGAGCAATCTCGTCGATAATGCGATCGACAGCATGGCTCGCGGTGGACGGCTGCTGTTGCGCAGCCTGAGCGGGACCGAGTGGCGTACAGGCCGTGTGGGGCTGTTTCTGACTGTGGCCGACACGGGTATCGGCATGGATGCGAGCACGATGAGCAAGGTATTTGAGGCGTTCTACACCACAAAGGGGATCGGTGGAACCGGGCTAGGGTTGTGGATCAGCGAGGAAATTGTGCAGCGGCATGCGGGCCGGCTGTATCTGCGAAGCCGGACGGATGCGGGCCGCCATGGGACGGTGATTCGCCTGTTTCTGCCTTTTGAGATCGAGGCAGCCGTTGCTGTTGAGCCGGCTGTGGTCTCGGCGATGTAGCGAGCAGCGAGTTTCCTGGCTCAAGGCATTGCGTGAAGACGGCCAGGGCGCGTGTTTATAATTGCGCGTTCCGTTACAGGCTACATTTTGAAGTTGAGCGAGGGTTATCTCATGTCCGTTTCACGGCGCAGATTTCTTGCCGGCGGCGCAGCAGCCGCTGCGGCCTGCCACCTTTCCTTGCCGGCACAGCCGCACGCAACACCGTCAGGCCCGGCGAATCGGAGCTACTACAAGGGCGTGCAGCTTGGTGTGCAGACGTACTGCTTTCACGAAGTCCTGAATGACGGCAAGGGACATGCCGATGAAATCGTCCGCGATCTGCAAGCGGTTGGTGCTTATGACTGCGAACTGTTCGGCGGCCCGGTTACGCCTGGCATTTTCACCGGCAAACTGCCCGATCCTGCGCTGTGTCCGCAACCGACGCGGGGCTGCGCTCCCGGCAAGGGCGGCACGCTGCGTAACCCATGGGCGTGGGTCTTTACGCGCGAGACAGGGGACGACCTGCGGGCCGCACGCGAGCGTCAGCGCAAATTCCTGGTAGAGACTCCCGCTGCGTACTACGAGGAGTTTCGAGCGCGTTTTGACCGTGCCGGCATCAACATCCGCTCCTACAACCCGTACGTGCAGAACGCGGGTGGCGACGCACTGCGCGGTCCCGGACTATCGCCTGAGGAGATGGACGGCCTGTTCCGCTCATGCAAGGCGTTGCGTGTGAAGTATCTCAACCTGTCGACCCGTCTTGCCACCGTGAAGCAACTGCTGCCTTACGCGGAAAAGTACCAGGTCATGCTGTGTCCGCATGGTCATAGCATCACGTGGGACAAGGAAGAGTTCGCCGGAACCGGTAGCTTCGAAGAGGCTTTCAAGCTTGGCAAATGGGTAGGCGCAAACCTTGACATTGGCCACTTTGCCGCCATTGGCGAGGACCCTCGAGTCTTCATCGAGAAGTACCACGACCGCATTTCGAACCTGCACCTGAAGGATCGGCAGCGTAACAAGCCCGGCGTCAACGAAGAGACGGGCAACAACGTACCGTGGGGTAAGGGCGATACGCCCATCCGGGAGACATTGAAGTTCCTCCAGGCGAAAAAGTACCCTGTTCCCGCATTCGTGGAGTACGAGTACGCGGGAACCTCAGAGCCGGTGCAGGAGACGAAAATGCAACTCGACATGTGCCGCAAGATGCTGGACTCGTAGCCTTCCAGCGAACTGTGCGGTCCGTGTTGCCACGAAGCAAGTCGTGTTGCCGACCTGGTATGAGCAAGGACCGCACAAGACGGCATCGAGAGCCGTCTCTTCTGGGCGATGTCTCGTCGCGTGCTGCAGATACGGGTCCGCCGCAACAGTGTAGGCGCCGGAATGCGTGGACTGGTCGACAGATCACCCCATGCAAGCGAAGAGCGTTGCGCACCCTGCAAGCCCGCCTGCACCTCTTCCACCTTTACTTCTCACTCAATTAGGAAGCAGACCCTAACCGGCTTCAGGTATCGGATAAAGCGTGCCTCATTCAATGTCTGTATACGTTCAACTCCGTGCAGTATCGTGTTCGTACACGCAACCACTTCTACGGCTTATTTCTTACAATGCCGGTGCCAGAAATGCTTGTTGACACAAATGGACGTGAACGTATACGGTGACGCATTCATAAATTAAGCCTGTTCCTGGAACGGACATTCAGGCGGGATCACAGAATGAGGCCACCTATGCACCAATTGCATCGTCCGGAAGGCGCGAAGATGAGCGAAAAAGCCGGTCTCCGGTTCCTGATCGCACTGCTGCTGTCACTGTTCTCTGCCGGAACCCTGGTCGCCCAGGTCGACCAGGGTGCAATGACAGGAATTGTCACCGACTCATCCAACGGCGTCATTCGAGGCGCGACGGTTACCCTTACCTCCGTCGACAACGGGCTGGAGCTGACCCAGACGACCAATTCGTCAGGCATCTACACGTTTCAGCCGATCAAGATTGGTAATTACACGGTCAGCGCGGTGGCCCCGGGCTTCTCCACGACCACGCAGCAAAATCTCAAGGTCGACATCCAGGCACGACTGAGTGTCAATCTATCGCTCAAGGCGGGTGGGGCTTCCGAGACGGTAACCGTCTCAACGGCACCTCCGTTGCTTGAAACACAGACAGGTGCCATAGGGCAGGTCGTCGAAGCGAAGACGATCAACGAAACGCCGCTGAACGGCCGCAACTGGGTCTTTATCGCGCAGCTTACCAGCGGCGTTGTACCTTCGCTGGGAAACACACGCGGCTCATCCAAGGGCGACTTCATTGCGAACGGCCAGCGCGCCACGCAGAACAATTTCATCTTGGACGGTGTCGATAACAACACCAACCTGGTGGATTTTCTGAACGGATCGACCTTTGTGCAGCGGCCGCCACCGGACACGTTGGCCGAGTTCAACATTCAGACAAGCAACTACTCTGCGGAGTTTGGTCACTCCGCCGGCGCGGTGATGAACGCCAGCATAAAGTCGGGTACAAACCAAATCCACGGTAATTTGTGGGAGTACTTTCGCAGCGACAAGATGAATGCGAAGGACTGGAACGCACTCACTATTCCCCGCTTTCACCAGAACCAGTTCGGGGCGACCATCGGCTTTCCCTTCTTCAGGGACAAGCTTTTTTACTTCGGTGACGTTGAAGCCAACCGCATCACCAATGCCAA
>CAXUEW010000208.1:1962-6443 GCA_964250115.1 uncultured Terriglobus sp. | reverse complement strand
CGGGCATTCACGTCATCTGCGACAAGCCCATGACGACCACGCTGGCCGACGCGGAAGATCTGCAGCGCGAGGTTGATCGCACCGGCCTGCTGTTCGGGCTGACGCATACCTACAGTGGCTACCCCATGGTCCGGCAGATGCGCGACATGTGCGCCGCAGGCGAACTGGGCAAGCTGCGCATGATCCAGGTGGAGTACGCGCAGGACTGGCTGACCGCGCCCGTCGACAACAAGCAGGCGGAGTGGCGCACAGACCCTGAGCGCAGCGGCCCCGGCGGATGCCTTGGCGACATTGCCACGCACGCCTACCACCTTGCCTGCTTCACTTCGGGCCTGAAGCCGACGGAGATTGCTGCGGAACTTTCGACCTTTGTGCCGGGCCGCCGCGTCGACGACAACGTGCAGGCCATGTTGCGATTTGAAGGTGGGGCGAAGGGCAGCCTCTGGGCCTCGCAGGTGGCTGTCGGCAACGAAAATTATCTGCGGCTACGGCTCTACGGCGAGAAGGCCGGTATGGCCTGGGAGCAGGAGAACCCAAACTACCTGCATTTCTCTCCCCTGGGTGAGCCGACGCGCCTGTTGACCCGCGGCGGGCATGGCGTAGGCAAAGCCGCCGCGCACGCCACGCGCATCCCTTCCGGGCATCCTGAGGGCTACCTGGAAGCCTTTGCGCAGTTGTACCGCGACATGGCCGAGCAGATTACCGCACGGCTCGAGCAGCGTGAAGCGGATGCGATGACGTTGACACTGCCAGGTGTCGCTGACGGCGTGAGGGGCCTGCGCTTTATCGACGCGGCCATTGCGTCATCGAAGAATGCTTCTGCCTGGACTCCGCTACGCTAAGTACATGTAAGGCTTGGAGGGACCACTCGTCATCCTAAGCGGAGTCAGAGCATCTGCTGTTTTGAAGCGGCAACTTGGGCTGAAAAAAGCAGGTCCTTCGACTACGCACTTTGTGCTTCGCTCAGGATGACGGAAGGCAATGTATGCGCGTGCTTTGATAACGGCGGGGATAAGTTGAACATGCGCTAATACGGTCAAGGCGTGTCGATACATAGCTTTGTTCCGCTCAGGATGACATCACGTGTAGAGAACCTTAGCGACAGTATTACGGTCACGTCAGGATCAATTACACGCGCGATATATCCAGCCCCAAGTCAAGCGAACGCACACTGTGCGTCAGTGCTCCTACCGAGATCAGGTCCACACCTGTTTCCGCAATCTCGCGAATGCGATCGAGCGTGATGCCGCCGCTGGCTTCGATGAGTGCGCGGCCTGCGATCTGCCTTACGGCGTCATGCATCTGCCGCGTGGTGAAGTTGTCGAGCATGATGGTGTCGACGCCAGCACTTAGTACCGCCTCAATCTGATCGGGCCTATCAACTTCCACTTCAAAGTGCACGGTATGCGGCAGCTTCGCGCGTGCTGCTCGAAGCGCCATAGTCAGGTCTGTCTTCCCGTCTGCGGTAAGCAAGGCCAGGTGATTATCTTTTGCCAGCACTGCATCAGACAGCGAATAACGATGGTTGAAGCCACCGCCGCAGCGCACCGCGTAGCGCTCCAAAGTGCGCAGACCGGGCGTGGTTTTGCGCGTATCCACAATCCGCATTCTCGTGCCTGCAGTCTCTGCAACGTAGGCTGCGGTCATGGTGGCAATGCCGGACATGCGCTGCGTAAAGTTCAGCGCGACGCGCTCTCCCTGCAGTACTCCCCTTGCCGGACCATCTACCGTGGCCAGACGTGTTCCCGCGCTGAAATGTCCTCCATCCGCGATGTGAAAGGTGACCTTGATAGTGCTGTCTGTGAGAGTCATCGCAACAGCAAAAACATCTGCCCCGCTCAGCACCCCTGACTCGCGTGCGACCAGGTGCGCACTGACGCAGACATCTGCAGGGATCAGCGCGGCTGACGTGACGTCACCCCACGGCGCATCTTCCAGCAAGGCCATCCGCACCGTGCGCTCGATGGTGTCTTGTGAAAGAGTCATTGCGGCAGTGGCAGCGGCTTGGAGGAACCGGGTGTGACGCTCAGCATGCGTTCCAGTGCAAGACGTGCGGGGATGGCAATGTCCTCAGGAACGGTGATGCGGTTCAGCACCTCGCCACGCTCAAGTGCTTCAAGCACCCAAGCCAGGTAGCTGGGATGGATGCGGTACATGGTCGAGCACGGGCAGATGATCGAATCCAGGCAGACGATGGTGTGTTCCGGGTGCTCGCTCGCAAGCCGCTGCACCAGGTTGATCTCAGTCCCCACTGCAAAGACGGAACCCGCAGGAGCCGCGTCGATGCGCTTCTTGATGTAGTCGGTCGAGCCGGACTCATCCGCGGCATCGACGACCTCCATCGTGCACTCCGGATGCACCAGCACGCGAATGCCCGGATGGCGCATGCGTGCCGCGGCAATCTGCTGCACGGTGAAGCGCTTGTGTACCGAGCAGAAGCCGTGCCAAAGCAGCACTTTTGCATCGCGCAGAGTCTCCGCATCGCTGCCGCCAAGCGGCACTTCCGGGTTCCACACAGGCATCTGTGCAAGCGGGATGCCCATGGCCTTCGCGGTGTTTCTTCCCAGGTGCTGATCGGGAAAGAACAGCACGCGCTGGCCGCGCGCAAAGGCCCAGTGCAGGACATCCGTCGCGTTGGATGACGTGCAGACGATGCCGCCATGTTCGCCGCAGAAGCCCTTCAGGGCAGCGGACGAGTTCATATACGTCACCGGGATGACCGGCACGCGACCGTGTGCATCCGGTGCCGTTCCGTACAGGTCCGTAAGTTGCTCCCAGCAGTCTTCCACCGTGTCGCGGTCAGCCATATCGGCCATGGAGCAGCCTGCCGCAAGGTTAGGCAGGATAACTGCCTGGTCCGGGCGCGACAGCATGTCCGCCGTCTCGGCCATGAAGTGCACGCCGCAGAAGACAATCGCCTCTGCGTCGGGCCGTGTGCGCGCTGCCTGCGCCAACTGGAACGAGTCGCCGACGAAGTCCACGTACTGCACCACCTCATCGCGCTGGTAGAAGTGGCCCAGCATGACCAGCCGTTTGCCGAGTGCAGCTTTGGCCGCGCGGATGCGCAAATCGAGCTCTGCAGGAGAGGCGTTGCGGTACTCGCGCGGCAGCACACCCTGGCGCGGTGCATCGGCAGGAATATGATCCAGCATGGACGCCCCCGGACCGTAGCCCGGCAGCGGATCGACAGACCAAGGATCGTCCGCCAGTGCAGAAGAACAGGTGCTGCCTGCTGTTGCTTGTCCTGACTGTTCGCCGATGCGAATCAGCTGGATGGTACGGTCCACGGATGCCAACACGACTCCTTGAGATATTCTGACGTCTGCTTGCTCTCCAACCATTGGATGGGTTGCAGACAGCAACGACTTAAAGCATAAACGGCCTGCCCACGACGCGCATCAGGCGGCTTTGTCCAGCAGGCTTTTCTGCTGCAGCAGGTTCATCAGTGCCTGTTCTTCACGTCGCAGCGCCGCGCTGTGCTCGGCAACTTCTTTGCGCTCTTGTGCTATTTCCTTTTCGAGTTCGTGCTTCGCTTCCGCTGCGGTGATGCGGCCCATGTAGGTCTCGAGTACGGCAGGATGGACGTAGCATTTGCGGCACACTGAGGGGGTGTTGCCAAGCTGCGACGCAACACGCGCGATGGCCTGCACGACATTCTTCTTTGCCTCTGTCAGGGTGGAGGCGGGTTCGAACTCACTTAGTAAATCGCAGCACAACACAGACCCGGCCCAGGTGCGGAAGTCCTTCGCGGTGAAGTGTTCTCCGGTAATCTCGCGCAGGTATTCGTTTACGTCAGACGAATCGATGTGATGGCGGCAACCGTCCTGGTCCACGAACTGAAACAGTTCCTGCCCGGGCAGGTCTGACACCTGCTTCAGAATCTTTGCCAGGCGGCGGTCCTGCAGGTTGATGGTGTGGTGCACGCGGCTTTTGCCCTGGAAATCGAAGGTGATTTTCGCGCCGTTGATTTCGACATGCTTGTTGCGCATGGTGGTCAGGCCGTAAGACTTGTTTTCCCTCGCATACTCCTCGTTGCCGACGCGGATGTGCGTCTCTTCCATCAGGCGAACGATCGTCGCCAGGACCTTTTGCCGGGGCAGACCCGGCATGGAGAGATCGTGCTCGACACGCTTGCGCAGATTCGGTAAAGCAGCCGCAAAGTGCGCCATCCGCTCATACTTGGTTTCGTCGCGGACCTCACGCCAGTGCGGATGGTATCGGCTTTGCTTGCGGCCGCGCACGTCGCGGCCGGTGCATTGCAGGTGGCCCTTTGCCTGCGTTGCAATCCAGACGTCGGACCATGCCGGCGGTATGACGAGCGATTTAATGCGGCCAAGCGTCTCCGCATCGCGAACGGGCTTGCCATCCGGGCCGATAAAGCGAAAGTTGTCGCCACGCTTCTCACGCCGAATGCCAGGCTGACGATCGCTCACATAGCGCAGACCAGCCGCACGCGCCGCTGCAGCCGGGTCGGCGACCGT
>CAXUEW010000208.1:0-1952 GCA_964250115.1 uncultured Terriglobus sp. | reverse complement strand
GGCAGTTCCTTTGGCTTAGTCGCTATAACCGGTTTTCGATGCGTGCTTGTGCCGGCTTTCTTCACGTCTATGGGATGCCTCCTGCGAAGCCCGAAGCGGCGAGGGTATGCGTGGGTTCAAAGCTGAGCAGCAATGTTTTCGTATGATGGCGGTATCCCCAAGGGAAAGGCTGTGCATGCGCGAACGTATCGAGCGCTACTTCGACTTTGCCGGCCTCCAGACCACGTGGCGCACCGAAATCATCGCCGGTCTAACCACGTTCCTGACAATGGCGTACATCGTCTTTGTGAACCCGGCCATTCTGTCGAAGACCGGCATGCCCATCGCGGCAGTCACGGCGGCAACATGCCTGTGCGCTGCGTTCGGCTCCATCCTCATGGGCCTGCTGGCACGCTATCCTCTGGCGCTGGCTCCGGGCATGGGTTTGAACGCGTACTTTACGTACACCGTTTGCCTGAAGATGCACATCCCCTGGCAGACTGCGCTGGGCGCGGTGTTCCTCTCGGGCGTGATCTTCCTGTTGCTGACATTCGGTGGCATTCGGCAGTTGCTTGTGCAGGCCATACCACGCGAGCTGCATGCGTCTGTCGCAGGAGGCGTCGGACTGTTCATTGCGTTCATCGGGCTTCTTGAGTCCGGCATCGTCGTGCGCGATCCGGATACAGTCGTAGCGCTTGGCAACCTGCGAGCACCGGGTACGGCGCTGGCGCTTTTCGGCCTGCTGCTGATTGCAGTACTGCAGATTTTGAAGGTGCGCGCTTCGATCCTGATCGGCATTGCGGGGACGCTGCTGACTGGGTATGTCTTCGGACAGGTACATTGGACGCCGCAACACTTCGCGCTGCGAGAGATCACCGCGACCGCGCTGCAGCTAGACATACGGGGAGCTCTGCGCACGGGCGCGCTCGAGATCATCTTTGTCTTCCTCTTCGTGGACCTGTTCGACAACGTGGGCACACTGGTCGCGGTGACGAAGAAGGCGGGGTTGATGCAGGCGGACGGCCACATCCCGCGGCTGTCGAGCATCTTCTTCGCCGACGCGACAGCCACCGTTGCGGGTTCGCTTGCAGGCACCAGCACCGTGTGTTCCTACATTGAATCGTCGGCAGGCGTGGCGGCGGGCGGCCGCACCGGCGTACCCGCAATTGTCACGGGACTTTGCTTTCTGATGGCGTTGTTCGTGGCTCCGCTCGTCGGCCCCATACCGGGCTCAGCGACAGCACCTGCGCTGATCATTGTTGGTGCGCTGATGCTTGGATCCATTGCAGAAGTGGATTGGGCAGACCCTCTGGTAGCCATTCCTGCATTTCTCACGCTGGTGATGATCCCTCTGACGTATTCGATTGCGAATGGCCTAGGCATCGGCATCAGCAGCTTTGCGCTGCTGCGGCTGTTCAGCGGCAAAGCTACGCGACAGGACTGGTTGTTGTTTGTGCTGGCTGCGCTGTTTATTGCGAGGTTTGTATTTTTGGCGCGAAATTAGCGGTAGATTCACCCGACCGGCCCAACCTCTTGTCATCCCGCAGCGAAGCGGAGAGATCTGCATTTTTGTGCGTCCATGTACACCTTGCAGATAGGCCAACGAGTTAGACAGGTTCGCGCTTTGCGCGAATGAGCAGGCCTTCTAAGCACAGCCCGATGCTTGTGACTGGCCCGCATACATGCAGATCCCTCCGCTTCGCTGCAGGATGACAAACAAAAAAGCAGAAGGAAGCGGCGTTACTTCACCGTCTGCTTGCGATCCCACTCCACAACCTGCTTCAGCGTCTCGTAGGGCACGCCGCCCAGCGGCATCAGATGGCCGTTCACTGCCAGCATGGGTGTCTGGTCCACGCCGATCTGCTCCGCCAGCTTGATCTCGGCATCCACCTTCGCCTTTGTGGCGGGCGTTGTTGAGCACGCAGCCACGCTCGCGGGCGTTGCACCGGCTTTGGTCACAGCGTTGTCGAGAG
>CAXUEW010000207.1:0-6476 GCA_964250115.1 uncultured Terriglobus sp. | reverse complement strand
AAGTATGTCCGCTGCCGTTCCGCTTGCGGCGCAGACAATCGGTATTGTCATACCCACCTATAACGCCGAGTCTTACTGGCCCGAGCTAAGTGCTTCCCTTACCCTGCAAGGCATTGCGCCCGATCAGATTCTCGTCATTGACTCGTCCTCAAAAGACAGGACGTGTTCTCTGGCTCAACAGAGTGGTTATCGGGTCGTATGTATTGCACAGAAAGATTTCAAGCACGGTGCAACACGACAGATGGCCTGCGACTACTTTCCTAACGCCGATCTGCTCGTCTTTATGACGCAGGACGCTGTTCCGCATGGGGCCGGATCGATCCAGCGTCTTTGCCAGGCACTGGACGATGCATCTGTGGGAGTGGCATATGGCCGGCAGGCTCCGCGTCTGGAAGCAAATCCGATTGAACGGCACGCCAGAATTTTCAACTACCCGGAGCAAACCCAGGTAAAAACTTTTGAGAGCCGACACGAACTGGGCATTAAGGCAGCGTTCTGTTCCAACAGTTTTGCCGTTTACCGATGTTCGGCTCTCAAGGCCATCGGCGGATTTCCCAAGGATGTCATCCTGGCAGAAGACTCCGTGGTGGCTGCACGTTTGCTCCTGAGGGGCTGGAAGGTTACTTACCAGGCAGACGCCGTCGCTATCCACTCCCACCCCATCCGGTTGCGGCAGGAGTTTGCGCGGTACTTTGACACGGGCGCACACCATTCACGCGAAGCCTGGTTACAGAAGACCTTTGGCCGAGCAAAGACTGAAGGAAAGCTCTTTCTAAGGTCGGAGCTTCAATATCTCGGCGAGCATGCACCCCACCTGATCCCGCTGGCGCTGCTTCGCACGCTGAACAAACTCGTTGCTTATCGCCTGGGCAAGTTTCAGCAGCACCTTCCGCTTGCCCTCACCCGCAGGCTTTCAGGTCACCCTGACTTCTGGGACAGCATCGCGAAGCCAAATCGGACAGCAACCATGCAGCAACAGAACCTTCCTGAAGGCCATGGCTTTCACGGGCATGTGGGCTAAAGCAGTTTAAGGTCGGCACCTGGAGCCGCTGCCCACACTGGTGTGACGTTTAACGCCATGTTCCGGAAGCTGCCCAGTTTACGCGTCCTAATTGGAATGATCTGGTTTGCTGTTCTTGTTGCGATAGGCGCAGGTGCGCTCACACCCCTGCAGGGTACAAATGCGGAACTGTTCAAGTTCTGGCAGCAGCCCATCTGGACGACAGCCTGGGTTTATCTCAGTGGCCTTGCCGGCATCCTGCTGATCCAGGCGTTTGCACGGCAGGCGTTTCCATCATCCCATGCGGTACAGGCCGCGCCGTGGTGGGCATGGATCGGCGGCCTGCTCTCGATTGTGACGACACTGGCCGCACTGATGTACGCGCAGAAGCTGGGATCCGGCATGTTTTCAGGCTTGAGCATTACAGCGACCATCATCGTTAGTATTCTGCTGGACCACATGGGATGGATTGGCTTCAAGCAGCATGCGGCTTCGCCGCAGCGCATCGCGGGCGGCTTGCTGATGATTGGTGGCATTTGGCTGGTGTCGAAGTACTAGTTCGCGTCAACGAGGAACGTAGCTTGAACCCAGCCTCAGCCAATTCAGCCGAAGTGACGACCGACATTCCGCCGCGGCTGGATCGCCTGCCCTGGAGCCGATGGCACCTGCGCATGGCGTTTGCGCTGGGCATCACCTTTCTTCTGGACGGGCTGGAAGGCGGTGTGGGTGGGTCGCTGGCGGGCGCGCTCAAGTCGACGCAGGCGTTGCACTTCTCAGACGCTCAGCTTGGTCTCGCTTCTACCGGGTACCTGTTGGGCACGGTGATAGGTGCGCTGGGATTCGGATACCTTGCCGACCGCTACGGGCGTAAGTCGCTTTTCACGTGGACGCTGGTGTTTTACGTGTGCGCCACGGCTGCAACGGCGCTTTCATGGAATCTGTGGACGTTCATGCTGTGCCGGACGCTTACCGGTGCGGGCATAGGCGGCGAGTACACCGCCATCAACTCGGCCATTGATGAACTGATCCCGGCGCGCGTGCGTGGCCGCGTCAACCTGTTCATCGGGTCCAGCTTCTGGGTTGGCGTCATCCTGGGTTCGCTGATTGCCGTCGGCTTCCTGTCGGACAGGATGTTCGGCCTGCACCTTGGCTGGCGGCTGGCCTTTCTTTCCGGCCTGCCCATTGCCGCCGGCGTGCTGTACCTGCGCCGGCACATCCCGGAGAGCCCGCGCTGGCTGCTGACGCACTCGCGCGATGCCGAGGCCTCCCAGGTCATCGAAACCATTGAGCATGAGGTCGAAGCGCAATTCGGGCATCTGCCATCGGAGACGCGGACTGTCAGCATGCGCCGCCGCGAGAAGGATCCATTTCGCAGCCTCGGCGTGCTTTTCGAGCAGCGTTACCGCGGCCGGGCGCTGCTTTGCCTGGTGATGGTGATGGCCCAGTCCTTCTTCTACAACTCCGTGTTCTTCTCCTCGTCGCTGATTCTGTTGCGGTTTTATGGGCTGTCCGCGTCGCGCGCGGGTCTGCTCTTCCTGCCCCTGGCATTGACCAACTTTGTGGGACCGCTGCTGCTCGGCAAGCTGGTCGATACGGTTGGACGGCGCGTCATGATTGCCATCAACTTCAGCCTCGCGGGGATCGTGCTGCTAGTGTCGAATCTGCTGTTCCTGCACGGCAGCCTGAGCATCGTGGGGCAGGTCGCGTGGTGGTCCGTGGCCTTCTTCTTCGCTGCCAATGCGGGCGGATCGGCCTACCTGAGCACCAGCGAACTTTTTCCCCAGCAGATTCGCGCGTCGGCCATTGCTGTGTTCTATGCCGTGGGTACGTTGTTTGCCGGCGTGCTTGGACCCACGATCTTCGGCGAGTTGCTGAACCGCGGCAATCGTGAGCCCATCTTCTGGGGCTTCATGGCCTCGGCTGCGGTCATGGTTGCTGCGGGCATTGCGCAAGCTATCTGGGGCTTCGCTGCGGAGCGGAAATCACTGGAAGAGATCGTCTAGCCGAGCCGCCCCGGGTAGAGCCTGTCTCGAAGCGGCGTCTGCTCCAGCCCTGCCGATGCGCATCCCATGGCATGGAGTGAATGCAAACTATGTCTGATCGAACCAAGATGCAAGACCCGCGTACCCAGTACCCACAGCCTCCCTTCAAGGCGCAGCACCAGACACAGCCCGGCCTGGCCAGGCAGATGGATCCGAAGCCGGACAACGGCGAGACCACCTACATCGGCAGCGGCAAGCTGCAAGGCCGTAAGGCGCTCATCACCGGCGGCGACAGCGGTATCGGTCGTGCCGTAGCCGTAGCGTTTGCACGCGAGGGTGCCGATATCGCGATCGGCTACCTGCCCAGCGAAGAGGCGGATGCAAAGGACCTGGTCACCCTGCTGGAAAAGGAAGGCGCGAAAGTTGTCGCGCTGCCCGGCGACATTGCGGAGGAAGCCTTCTGCAAGCAGATGGTGGCAGAGGCCGCGAAGCAGCTTGGCGGCCTTGACATCCTGGTGAACAATGCGGGCACCATGTCGTCGCACGCGAACCTGAAGGAAGTCGAAACCGACGAGTTCGACCACCTGATGAAGACCAATGTCTATGCGCTGGTCTGGATTACCAAAGCTGCCATGGCCGTGCTGCCCGCAGGTGGTTCCGTAATCAACACGGCGTCTATCCAGGCGTATGAGCCAAGTAAAAATATTGTGGATTACGCCATGACCAAGGCAGCCATTGTCGCGTTTACCAAGGGCATGGTGCCGCAGTTGATGGAGCAGGGCGTGCGCATCAACGCGGTTGCACCGGGGCCGTTCTGGACGCCGATCCAGCCCACCGGACAGCCGCCTGAGAGCGTCGAAAAACTGGGCAGCGGCGTGCCGTTCGGACGTCCGGGACAGCCGGTTGAAATAGCTCCGCTGTATGTGCTGCTTGCCTCGCAGGAAGGCAGCTACCTTACAGGTGAAGTGTTCGGCGCGACCGGCGGCAAGGGCGTCGCGTAGGTTAGTTAACCAAAGGCTCGGCCCGCGAGACTTTAGCTCGCAGGCCGACTCTTTGCTTGTGAGTTCTGAAGAAGGATGATGCACGTCGGGCTTAAGTCTCGGTGGCTAAAGCCACATTCGCTTACAGTTCTTCTTCTTCCGGTTCAATCGGCGCGGTGCCTTCAAACCAGCCATAGACGGACGGTACCAACAGCAGCGTGAGGGCGGTTGACGTGACCAGGCCGCCAATGACCACGATCGCCAGCGGTCGCTGGATCTCAGACCCGGGCCCGTGCGAGAACAGGAACGGTACAAGTCCCAGCGCGGCAACAGTTGCGGTCATCATCACGGGGCGGAAGCGCAGGCGCGCACCTTCCAGAATGGCGTGCGCCTGGTCATGGCCGTCATGCCGCAGCTTGCGGATGTACGACACTAGAACCACGCCGTTCAACACCGCAATTCCCCACAGCGCGATGAAGCCGACCGAAGCGGGAACGGACAGGTATTCGCCTGAGAGAAACAGCGCAATGATGCCGCCTATCGACGCGAGTGGCAGCACCGTGATGATCAGCGAGGCAAAGCGCAATGACTTGAACAGCACAAACAGCAGGAAGAAGATGGCCGCAATGGTGATGGGCACAATGATCATCAGGTGCTGCAGCGCGCGCTCCATGTTGTGGAACTGGCCGCCATATTCCAGTGTGTAGCCTGCGGCGAGTGGAACTGCGCTGTCGATCTTTGCCTGCAGTTCCTTCACGTAGCCGCCCAGGTCGCGATCTTGCACGTTGACGCCGACTACGATGCGGCGCTTTCCCATGCTGCGATTGATCAGCGCGGGGCCTTCCACCACCTTGACCGTGGCAAGTTCCTTCAACGGAATGCGCGGGCCGGATGGCGCACTGATGAGCAGTTCACGCACATCCTCCACGCTGTCACGCAGTTCCGCAGGCAGGCGAACCACGCCGCTGAAGCGCTTCTCGCCTTCGTAGATGTCGGTCGCCCGCTTGCCTGCGATGGCCGTTTCAATGACATCGTTCACGTCTGCCGCATTGAGGCCGTAGCGCGCAATGGAGCCTCGGTCAATGTCGACGGTAAGGTATTGCTGCCCGCCCACACGATCGACGCGGGTGTCCTGCGTGCCCTTGATGCCCGTCGCCACTTTTGCGATGGCGTTGGCCTTCTGCACCAGCACGTCAAGGTCTTCGCCGTAGACCATCACGGCCACGTCGGCGCGGACGCCGCTGACCATTTCATCCACCCGGTCGCTGATGGGTTGCGACATGACGAGGTTGATGCCGGGCAGCGATGCGAGGCGTGTGCGGATCTGTTCCGCAATACCGTCCTGCGTTAGGCTGCGTGGACGTTCATCGAATGGTGTCAGCGAGGCCAGCACGTCCGCCTCATTTGGTCCAGCCGGGTCGGCCGGACTTTCACCGCGTCCCACGCGCGACACGACGCTGGTAACGCCGGGCACCTGCAGCATCTGCTGCTGCATGGAGCGTTCCATGTTAAGCGATTCGGCCAGCGAGATGTTGGGAACGCGGTCTGCGTTGGGCGACAGTGTGCCCTCTGCCATTTCGGGAATGAACGACGTGCCCAGGAACGGGAACAGCGCCAGCGATCCAACGAACAGGCCGGCAACAATCAACACGCTGGCAAGCCGATGCGCAATCGCCCAGTGCAGCATGCCCGTGTACGGCCGCCGCAGCGTGCGGACCAGCCAGGTATCGTCTTCTGAGCCGCCCTTGAGCAGGTACGACGACAGCACCGGCGACAACGTCAGCGACAGCACCAACGAGATAGCCAACGCAATGGCGATGGTGTACGCCAGTGGCGCAAACATCTTGCCTTCCATGCCTTCCAGCGTCATAAGCGGCAGGAAGACAAGGATGATGATGGTGACGCCGAACAGTGTTGGCGTTGCGACCTCATTCACCGCATCCAGAATGACCTGAATTTTCTCGCGCCTGGTCATGGATGCGTGATCATGGCCGGCATGGCTGAGCTTGCCGAAGACGTTCTCGACGACAACAACAGAACCATCCACCATAAGGCCGATGGCAATAGCCAGACCGCCCAGCGACATCAGGTTGGCGGACAGGCCGATGCTGTTCATCACAAGGAAGGTCAGCAGCGGCGTGAGCACAAGGTTGGCGCTCACAATCAAACTGGAACGCAAGTCGCCGAGGAACAGGAACAGGATGACCACAACCAGGCCGACGCCTTCCGCCAGCACCTCCGTCACTGTGCTGATGGCCGCATCCACCAGTTGCGAACGGTCGTAGTACGGCACAATCTGCAGGCCGTCCGGCAGCATGTGCTTCGTGTTGATTTCAGCAACGCGCGTCTTCACGCGGCTGACGATTTCCTTGGCGTTGCCGCCGCTGGTCATCAGCACCACGCCGCCAACGGCTTCGGTGTAGCCGTTCTTGATCATGGCACCGTAGCGCACTTCCGTACCCATGCGCACAACGGCAACGTCACGCATGTAGATGGGCGTGGCTCCGCTCTCTT
>CAXUEW010000206.1:334-6532 GCA_964250115.1 uncultured Terriglobus sp. | reverse complement strand
AGACAAGCAACTACTCAGCCGAGTTCGGCCACTCAGCCGGTGCGGTCATGAATGCCAGCATCAAGTCGGGTACAAACCAGATCCACGGCAACCTGTGGGAGTACTTCCGCAGCGACAAGATGAATGCTAAGGACTGGAACGCACTCACCATTCCTCGCTTTCACCAGAACCAGTTCGGCGCGACCATCGGCTTCCCGTTCTTCCGGAACAAGCTCTTTTACTTCGGTGATGTCGAGGCCAATCGCATCACCAATGCCAACGTGAACAATCTGAGCGTCCCCTCTGTTCTGGAGCGCCAGGGCAATTTCACGGAACTGCTGAACCCGGCGGTGAGCGGATTTAGCCAGGTGATACACCTGAAGCAACCCAACACCAACGGCACCGTGGCCCTGGGCTCACCATGCGCACAACCGGAAAACGTGATGTGCGCAGCCGACATCAGCGCCAGCGCCAAGGCCCTGCTGAATCTGTATCCGCTGCCGAACCGCGGCACGAGTCTGGTGAACAACTACGTCGTCAACGTGCCCCGGCTGGACAGCACGTCGCAGTTCGATCACCGCGTGGACTGGAACATCAGCCCGCGGGATCTCATCTACGGCCGCTTTAGCTACGTACACCAGATTGTGAAGAGCGCTTTGCCGTTGGGTCCGGTGCTGGATGGCAGCGGTTATGGCGGCTACATCCAGAGCAACCTTGCAGAGAACGGCATGGGTTCGTACACGCACACCTTCAGTCCCTCTGTGGTTAACGAGTTTCGGTTTGGTTATAACTGGGGCGTCTTCAACTTCGACACGGCCAACAACAACAACGGCACGCTTGCTTCCTCGCTGGGTATAGGCAACGTCCCCTGTGTTCCCGGCTTCTGCGGTCTGCCGGTCGTTCAACTTACCGGCGCTGTCGGTGTTTCGCAGTTCGGGAATCCGGGCACCTCGCGAGAATCACAGAACGTGTACCAGATTCTCGACAACGTCACTTACAACAAGGGCCGGCACACCATGAAGTTTGGTGTTGCCTTCCAGAACATCCGCTTTTATTACACGTACGCAGACAGCCCGCGCGGCAACTACACCTTCAACGGCCACTACACGAAGATTCCCGGCACCTCGCTGAGTTCAGGCGTGGCCGACTTCCTGGCCGGTAAGGTAGCCAATGCCTACATCACGAATGCACCTGGCATCCACAATGGACAGTGGTATGACTCAGGGTATGTGCAGGATGATTGGCGAGTACGTTCCAACCTGACGCTGAACCTGGGCGTTCGCTGGGATTTCTACCAGCCGTTGGCAGAATCGCGGGACAGGCAGGCAAACTTCCTGGTAACCGGGCCGGTGGGTGCGGGTACGGGCAGCGGTGTCTTCCAGTTGCCGTCTTCGCTCAAGAGCACTTTCGCGCTGGCACCTGCATTCGTCAGCACGCTGGCGGCAAGCAACGTTCCCATTCAGTACACGGATGACAATCGCCTGGTGACATCGCAAAAGACGAACTTCGCGCCACGCGTTGGATTCTCGTACCAGGTGGATCCGAAGACCGTCATTCGCGGTGGCTATGGCATCTTCTACGGCGGCTTGGAAAGCAATGGCAACGGTAATCTCGGTGCTAACTATCCGTTCAGCCTTTCGCAGAACTTTGCGGAACAGACGTGCGATGTGGGTAACTGCTCCGCGCCGTTCCCATACACGCTGTCGGGCGGCCTGCCGACGTTGACGCCCGTGTCGGCTGCAACGGCGTTGCCGGGTTTCCACTCATCCGACCTGCACATCAAGACCCCTTATACGCAGAACTACAGCTTCTCGATGCAGTATGCCCCGTCTGACAATCTGGTTGCATCACTGGCCTACGTAGGCAATGAGTCACGGCATCTTTCCACTTACTTTTCACAAAACTCGGCTACGGCGCTGTATCGCAACGGCCTGAACATCCAGCCTTACCGGCCTTTCCCAACATTGAGTACCATCGGTCAAACGACATATACGGGATTCAGCAGCTATAACTCACTGCAAGCCAAGTTGGAGAAGCGCTTCTCTAAGGGTTTGAACTTCCTGGCGACTTACACCTGGGGTCACGCGCTGGACAACAGCAGTTCCGCCGGTGGCTTGTCGACAGCAATCAGCACTCGCACGTATTACCTGCTGGGTGCCAACAAGAATGAGTACACCAACTCGTCCTATGACGTGCGCAACCGCGTCACGTTCAACGGCCACTACCAACTGCCTTGGGGACGCGGCCGCATGTTCCTAAGGGACAACCGGATACTGGACTTCCTGGTGGGTGGATGGGATTTGAGCGACACGTTCACGGCACAGGGAGGTACTCCTTTCGGCATTAGCACAACAACCGCAAACGTTGCAGGAGCCAGCTCACGAGCACTGCTGGTGGGGGCACCGTTTGCAGGAGGCGATACGAACCTGCCGGGCACTAAGACGGGCTGCTCCACGCAGGTACGGACACGGGCACACTGGTACAACCCCTGCTCCTTTGCCGAACCCATGGGACAACTCAATGCGGGCACACTGATCTGCGCTCCGGGATCTCCGGTAGGGACTGCCGGTTGCCGCTATCCCTCTGGCGTCACGGATCCGGCCCTGGTGGCTGGCTTCATTGGCGGCAAGCAGAACATTGTGTACGGGCCTGGCTACTGGCGCAACGATATTTCGCTATTCAAGAACTTCCCGGTCTGGCGTGAGCAGAGCGTGCAGTTCCGAGCGGATATCTTCAACGTCTTCAACCATCCCACCTGGGCCAACCCTGGCGTGCAGAACAACGATCCTGCGTCCGGCGGCCTGATCCAAGGCCCAAAGAGCTTTGGTGCAAACACGCCAGACGCTCGCTTCATTCAGCTTGCCGCGAAGTATTACTTCTAGGCCCGTGCCTGAGTGAGACAGTGCAGATGCTTGCACTGTCTCACTTCTTTTTAAGCAGCCGCACACGTTAGTAGGGCACGCGATCACGACCCATGTCAGGCAGTACGTTGGTTGAAATCAGAGTTACCTTCAAAGACACAGCAGGAGACACGCGATGACAAAGCCCTGGATACTTGCCGGCGTACTTACCCTTGCAATAGCCAATCCTTCCTTTGGGCAGGACACCACGCTGAAATCGCCGGATGGACGTCTGGTGATGACGTTCTCTCTGGATGCTTCCGGGCCTATGTCGTCAAGCGGCAGCGGACGTTTGCAGTATGCCCTTGCCTTCAGGGGTAAGCCCATCGTGAACGCGTCCGCGTTGGGGTTGGACCTCGATGACAAGTCACCGCTTGGCTCAAACGTCACCGTGACAAACAGCACGCCATCCAGCGGTATTGACGATTACTCGCTGCAATTCAGCAAAGTAAGTCACGTGCATGACACCTACAACAGCATTGCCGTCACCGTGCAGGATGCCACGGGTACCCGAGCCCGCAAAATGATCGTCGAGGCTCGCGCTTATAACAACGGCATTGCATTTCGCTATGTGCTTCCTGCGCAAGGCAGCATTGCCGACCTGCATCTGCGCGATGAGGAGACAGAGTTTCGCTTCAGTCAGGATGACACCGCGTGGGTTTTGACGCTGCCGAACTTTCGCTCTAGCTATGAGAGCGAGTATGTTCGCTACAACCTTTCCGCACTTAGTAATCAGGGCGGCGTGGCCAGTAAGTTTCTCATCGGTCTTCCTGCTCTGCTGCACCAACCCGGTGGCGCATGGATGTCGTTGATGGAAGCCGATCTTGAGGGCAACAGCTCCGCCTACGTCACCAACCCGACAGGTAGCTGGGCAGGCCACATGTTCCGCGTGAGGCTTTCGCCGCGGTGGGATGATCCTGCGTATGCCGTCACGGGAACACTGCCGCACCACTCCGCCTGGCGCGTGCTGGGTGTGGCCGATACACCCGGTGAGCTGATCGAGAGCAGCCTGCAAATGGACCTGAACCCGAAGAATCGACTAAACGACACCAGTTGGATCAAGCCGGGCAAGGCTTCCTGGAACTGGTGGGTTGATAACGTCAACGCGAAGGGTGACACCGGCAACGCGCAGTTCACGACGGAGACCATGAAGTATTACGTCGACTTCGCAGCTAAGTCAGGATTCCCTTACTTCTTTCTGGATGCAGGCTGGTCTTCCGGCGACATCACGAAAATGAATGGCAAGGTCGATATCCCTGAGCTTGTAAAGTATGCGGCGACTAAAAATGTAAAGGTATGGATCTGGCTCTATTCCCCGTCGGTCATGGCGCAGATGAAAGACGCCTTTCCACTGTATGAAAAGTGGGGCGTTGCGGGTCTTAAGATCGACTTTGTCAACCGCGACGACCAGGAAGGCATTAACTTCTTCTATGATGTAGCGCGCGTCGCAGCGGCGAACCACCTGATGGTGGACTTTCATGGCTGCCATACACCCTGGGGCATCCAGCGCACCTATCCCAATGTGCTGAGCTATGAGTCCGTGCTGGGACTTGAAAACAACAAGGTGGGCCGTCGTGACAGCCCGGTAGATCGCGCTGTGTTTGCGTGGACACGATCGCTGGTTGGCCCGATGGACTATACCGCCGGTGCCTTTGACAACCAGACAGAGGACAGCTTTACCGCTCGCAATGGTGCGCCGCAGGTCATGGGCACGCGCGCACAACAATTAGCCTTGTATGTTGTCTACGAAAACCCTGTGCCCATGGTGTCGGACAGCCCGCAGAACTATGAGGGAGAAGCGGCGCCAGCCTTCCAGTTCCTGAAGGATGTGCCGACAACGTGGGATGAAACTCACGTTGTCGCTGGCGACGTAGGTGAGTATTCGGCGGTGGCTCGCAGGCATGGCAAAGAGTGGTATCTGGGGAGCATGACGAACTGGAAACCGCGTGACCTGCACCTGCCGCTGGCGTTCCTCGGATCAGGCAATTACACCGCTGAGATTTACGAAGACGGAGCGGATGCAGCAGTACAGCCGAAGCATGTGAACATCCGAAAGATACCTGTGACCGCAGCTTCGACACTGGACCTGAAACTAGCGCCAGGCGGCGGCGCAGCAGTCCATTTTATTCCCAGCAAGTAACTCACTTGCAGACGCAGGAAGCTCGCCCTGCTGTTGCAGCGCGAACTTTTCTCGTTCATTGAATGATGCAAGCCTTGCACTTCTTAATGAGATTGCGTTTCCAGCACGAAGGCTGCCGCCTGGAAGTCACCGCGCAGCATCACATCGATGCCACGATGCATCCAGTACGCACCCGAGGCAGACGCTGGTGTGTCCTGCGCTGCTCTGCCCTGGATAGAGCGCAGGGTGTAGACCTTGTCTGGGTCCAGTCCCTGCCACCGAATGCGCGGAAAGGGGTACCGCTCGGTGCTGGAGTGCAGAAAAGCGAACAGCACTGCCTGGTGCTTGTCCGCAGCGACTGATTCGGTGACGGACGCCTCGCTTCCCTCCGTAGGTACAGATCGCCACGCTGCACGGTCTCGCGGACCGACTTATAAGCTTCGATCATTCTGCGCGATGTATCCAGTTCCGCAGGCGTGAACTTTGCCAGGTTGGCCCCGATGCCCAGCGATCCTTGCATGGCAGACAGGAAGCGATACTCCAGAGACAGAGTTCGCCGGTTGACCCAATTCGGCGAGTCCGTGACCCACGCCATCATGATGCCCGGCGTATAAGCCTGGGTGAACCCATACTGAATGCGCAGCCGGTCAAACGCATCCGTGTTGTCTGACGGCCAAACTTCGTCCGTCAGGCCGATCACGCCAAGATCCACGCGGCTGCCGCCGCCGGAACACGACTCAATTTCGACCGATGGATGTCTCTTGCGCAGCTCGGCAAGGACACCGTAGAAGTTTTGCGTGAAGTCTACATAGACGTTCTTTTGCGCGTCGGGCGCGACCGCCGGCCATCCCGGCTCGGACCAGTTGCGGTTGTAATCCCACTTTAGGAAGGCGATGTCGTTCTCGTTGAGCAGTTTGTCCAGAAAGCCCAGGACGTAGTCGCGAACGTCCGGACGCGCCAGGTTCAACACAAGTTGATTGCGGCCCTGTGTTTGAGGACGGCCGTCGAAGTGCAAGACCCAGTCCGGGTGCTTGCGGTAAAGGTCACTGTCAGGGTTGACCATCTCCGGTTCCACCCAAAGGCCAAAGTCCATCTTCAGCGAATGCACTTTGTCGATCAGCGGCTTTAACCCGTTCGGAAACTTCTGTAGGTTCACCGTCCAGTCCCCAAGCCCCGCCTTGTCGTTGTTGCGGGCACCAA
>CAXUEW010000206.1:0-324 GCA_964250115.1 uncultured Terriglobus sp. | reverse complement strand
CCGTCATCCATGACGAATCGCTCCACGCCGAGCGCGGCCGCCTTTTCCGCCAGCGCCGTCTGGCCGGGTTCGTCCACCTTGAACTCTGTCGCCTCCCACGAGTTGTAAAGAACAGGCCGCAGCTTCGGCTGGGGAGCACGCGGCAGCAGCGTGTGCAGTTCCAGTTGATGCATCCTGCGCGACGCATCGCCAAGACCGTGCGCGGTGTGGCCCGCGTAAAACCAGGGCGTTTCCAACGTTGCGTCTGCTTTCAACTTGTAGCCGAAGTCGAATGGATTGAAGCCGCCTGTAACGCGTACCTGCTGCACTGCGTCCGACTCAACC
>CAXUEW010000205.1:1654-6547 GCA_964250115.1 uncultured Terriglobus sp. | reverse complement strand
TCGGTTCCGAGGGCAAGCTGCGGTCGTTTGTGAATGTCTACGTCAACGACGACGACATTCGCGACCTGCCCGAGAAGGACAACACACCGCTAAATCCCGATGACGAGCTTTCCATTATCCCTTCCATCGCGGGCGGCACGCCGGCCATTGCAGAGGCCGCGCTTGCGGAGCCGGTCACGGCAGAACTGCCGAAGCTGTCCAACGAGGAGATTGCACGTTACAGCCGCCACCTGATCCTGCCCGAGGTCGGTATGGAAGGCCAGCAGAAGCTGAAGGCCGCGAAGGTCCTCTGCGTGGGGACCGGTGGCCTGGGTGCCCCGTTGGCGCTGTATCTCACTGCAGCAGGCGTCGGCACCATCGGCCTGGTGGATTTCGATGTGGTGGACGAGAGCAACCTGCAGCGGCAGGTGATCCACTCGCAGCAGACGGTCGGCATGTTGAAGGTCGACTCTGCCGAACTGATGCTGAAGGGCCTAAACAAGAACGTCAACATTGTGAAGCACAACACCATGCTGACCAGCGCCAATGCGCTCGAAATCTTTAAGGACTACGACGTCATTGCGGACGGCACGGACAACTTCCAGACGCGCTACCTGGTGAACGACGCCTGCGTGCTGACCGGCAAGCCCAACGCCTACGGCTCCATCTTTCGCTTCGAGGGCCAGGCATCGGTCTTCGCCACGGAGGAGGGCCCCTGCTACCGCTGCCTGTATCCCGAACCGCCGCCGCCCGGCCTCGTCCCGAGCTGCGCGGAGGGTGGCGTGCTCGGTATTCTGCCCGGCCTGGTCGGCGTCATCCAGGCGACGGAGGTCATCAAGCTGATCCTCGGTATCGGCGAACCGCTCATCGGACGCCTGCTGCTCGTAGACAGCCTCGGCATGACTTTCCGAACGTTGAAGCTGCGCAAAAATCCTGCCTGCCCCGCCTGCGGCACGCACGAGATCAAGGAACTCATCGACTACGACCAGTTCTGCGGCATCGCTCCGCCCACCGGAACAGGGCCGCTCGAAGTCGCGTCGCACAGCGCGATCGCCGCCGATCTGCTGGAGAAGGACGGCATACCGCAGGTCTCCGTCGAGACGCTGAAGCAGAAGCTCGACGAAGGCAAGGCGCTCATCCTGGACGTGCGTGAGCCGCACGAGGCGCAGATTTCTACCATCGGCGCACGCATGATCCCTGTGGGCGATCTCGAGTCACGCATCGGTGAGCTGAAGGGCCACGAGAACGACGAAATCCTGATCCACTGCAAGAGCGGTGCAAGATCGCAACGTGCTTCACTCATCCTGAAGGCGAATGGCTTCACCGATGTAAAGAATGTCTCCGGCGGCATTCTCGCCTGGGCCGACCGCATCGATACGAGCATGCCGAAGTACTGAGACGCAGTTTCCTGAATGAAAACAGCCCTCCTCACAGGAGGGCTGTTTTGCTGCTGACGAAGCGCTGCGTGTCTTGCCCGTACAAGCCCCGAAGGTGGACGAGAGACACTTTACGAGAATCAGGCGCAAGAATGCGTGTGCATGTCCGGCTGGCGAGCTTTAGCGTAGAGGATAGCTTGCGCTCTTGGGCACCGATCACTCTAGCTCTTCACTTCCTAAGTTCCACCCCCAGGAGCAACACACATGCGTATCGCTACCATTGCTGCCGGTATCACAGCTTTGTCAGGATGTTTACTTTCCATGCCATTGGCAGGGGAACAGATTGCAGTCCGCTACGAGCAAGGAGCAAGTCATGGCTTTCTTGCCCTCAAGACACTGGACGGTGTGACGATTGCGACAGGCGAAACCACCCAGACGGTTACCCGCGGCAAGGTCACGTCCCGGCTTATCTTTCGCTTCAGGGACGGGTCAGTTGATGAGGATGTTACCGTCTTTACCCAGCACGATGTCTTTCGCCTGGTAAGCGATCACCACATTCAGCACGGACCCTCTTTCCCGAAGCCAATTGACTTTTTGATCGACATGGCGAGTGGGGATTTGACCTCGAAGGCTGAAGACGGGACAGTTTCACGGGAGCATATGGATTTACCCCCTGACGTTTCGAACGGTCTTCCACCTAACCTCCTGCTGAACATTCGCCCTTCCACGCCTGAGACAAAAATCGCTTACCTTGTTCCCGGCAAGAAGCCCCGCCTGATTCATGTTTCGATCAAGCCGGAAGGAACTCTACCCTTTCGAGTGGGTCCGTTTCGGCGAAACGCGACGGATTTCACGCTCCACGTAGAACTGGGTGGAGTGTCGGGAATCGTTGCACCGATCATTGGCAAGCAGCCTTCCGACTACCACATCTGGCTGCAGGACGGTGTTCCTCCCGCGTTTGTGCGGGAAGAGGGTCCGCTGTATGAGGGGGGACCGATCTGGAGGATAGAACAAATCGCCCCGAGCTTCCGATGATGTACTCACAACGTAGTAGCTCGTTTATGGCTGGCATGACCGGGGCTTGCGGTATGCTGCGAGAAACGCCGAAAAGGATCTCGCCTATGAATCGTCGCCTCCTGCTTGCCTGTCTTTCCGCATCTTGTCTGCTGCCTGCCGATCTTATGGCGCAGGCAGCCGCACCCGCCGCCGCACCAGTACCGCCCTCACAAAAGATTCTGATCCACATCCACTCCGACAAGCCCGCCGACTGGCAGGCCGCCATGGACAAGGCCAACGCCACCATGAGCAGTGCCAAGCCCGGCAGTACCGTGGTGGAGATGCTGGTGACTGGCGATGGACTGAAGCTGATCGACAAGGGCAACGGAAGCATGACCGCTCCCATGGCTGCATCGCTGGACAAGGACGTGAGCTACGTTGCCTGTCATGCATCCATGAAGGCGAACCATATGGAGATCGGCCAGTTGGATGCAGGTGTTGGAACGGTGCCTTCCGGCGGCCGCGAGATGGCCATGAAGAAAGCAGAAGGCTGGACGGTGCTGGACGATAAGAAACTTCAGTAGCACCTCAAGGTTGAGGGTGCCCCATGCATGACAGATCTATCGTCATGCATGGTATCCGGTACTTGTGGAACACGTTAGGGAGACGACTTAGTCTTCCGCCCTGTCGTCGTCCGTCAACATCTGCAGGCAGAGCGGTGGCTGCAGCATGGTGGGCATTTCCGCGATCTTCTGCACTGCCTTGTTGACCGTTGAGGTCAGGCAGGGCTCGGTTGTCACGACAAAGGGCAGGGCGTCCTTGGGGTAGCCGGGCCGCTGCAGAATGCTGTCGATATTTACGCCTACCTCTGTCAGCGCGCCGCTGATAGCGGATACAATCCCCGGCTTATCGCGCACGATAAAGCGGAGGTAGTGCGGCGCGGTGAACTCGCCCGTCACGGTGCCGTCAACGACGGGCAGCGCAACCGAGTTCGATCCGTGCGCAACGGCCAGCAGGTCACTCACGATGGCCACGGCCGTGGGGTTGCCGCCCGCTCCATGGCCGCTGAACACCACGTCTCCGCCAAAATCGCCCGTGGTGACCACCATGTTCTGCGTGCCGTGCGACCACGCAATCGGCGATGTCCGGGGCACCAGCATGGGACCGACGCGCGCATGCAGCACAGTGCCGTGCAACTCCGCGCGTGCAATCTGCCGGACGGTGCAGCCAAGCTCGCGTGCGTATTGAAAATCAATCGCGGAGATGGTGCGGATGGTCTGCGCCGGCACGTCATCCGGATTGATGCCGACCTGCATGGCCGCACGCACCAGGATGCAGAGCTTGGCGCGCGCATCGAAGCCGTCCACGTCCGCCGTTGGGTCAGCCTCGGCATAGCCCGCGGCCTGCGCCTGCTTCAGAACGGCGGCGTACTCCGCGCCCTTTTCCATGTGCGATAGCATGAAGTTGCACGTGCCGTTCAGGATGCCGGAAACCCGCGTGATGCGGTCGCCCTGCAGACCATGCAGCGTAGCGGGCAGCACAGGCACGCCACCAGCTACGGAGGCGTTGTAGACCAGCACGCGACCGCTCTCACGCGCAAGCTGCAGCAGGCCCGCACCCTTGTACGCGATCAACTGCTTATTCGCTGTGACCACATGCTTGCCGCCGGTCAGCGCCCGCTTGATCCAGTCTTCGCACGGGTCGATGCCGCCGATGGCCTCAACGATAAGGTCGACATCGGCGTTCAGAATGTCGTCAATGTTTTCCGTCCAGACAATGCTCTGCGCAAGGCCCCTTGCGGCAGCGGATGTGCGTTTGCGCTCGACGCCCCGGTTGAAGATGTGGGTCAGCTCAATACCGGCGAAGCGCTGCGCGCGCAGCAGTTGCGCCACCGCGGAACCCACGGTACCAAATCCAAGAATTGCCACGCGCGTAATGTTTTCGCCCGCCGCTAAGGTGATGTTCGCCATGCCTAGTAGTCGATCCTTTCAACGCACTGTTTCCATGCTTCGAACGATGCAATCGCCTCGTCACCAAGCACGCGAGCGATGGGTATGCGACGTTCCTCGACAGGGCGATTGAGCTCTTCGTACAGGAAGCCGTCGTCGAAGCCGGCCGCTGCCGCATCCCCTGCGGTGTTGCCATAAAAAATGCGTGCACACCGCGACCAGTACAGCGCTGCAAGGCACATGGGGCACGGCTCGCACGAGGTGTACACATCGCAGCCGTCAAGCTGAAAACTATTCAGCTTCGCGCATGCCGCGCGGATCGCGTTGACTTCAGCATGAGCCGTCGGATCGTTGGTGCTGGTGACAGTGTTTGCCGCGGCGGCGATCACCTTGCCGTCCCGCACGATCACTGCGCCGAACGGTCCGCCTTTGCCCGTGCGCACGTTGTCCGTCGCCAGAGCGATGGCCATCCGCATGAACTCCGGATCGGGTTGGAGGGACGCCGCCATGCAAGGTGCAGTATCGCATGGGGCGTTGCTCTCATCGCCATACGCGGAGCATCGACACAGGAGACAAATGCGGGAAGTAAGCCT
>CAXUEW010000205.1:0-1644 GCA_964250115.1 uncultured Terriglobus sp. | reverse complement strand
TCCAACGCTCACCCCTTTTGAACCTTGTCATCCCGCAGCGCAGCGGAGGGATCTGCATGTCTGCAAGCGCATCTACAAACACCTGACGAGGGCTAGCAACTTGCAGTGTTCGCGCCTTGCGCGAACGGTCAGCCTGAGTCTGCTCAACCGGCAGCCTCGGCGGTCCGGATTACATGCAGATCCCTCTGCTTCGCTGCGGGATGACAGCCAAAACAACTAAGCGGCAGGACCGGGATGGCGAGGCATAATGCTTGCATGCGCCAGGCATGGACATCGCAACGCGTAGTCACACCCCGGGGCGAGCAGGCAGCCGCGATCGTGGTGCAAGACGGTGTGATCGAGCGTATCTGCAACCCTGTAGAAGTCGAGAGCGGCATCACGATCCACGACGTCGGCAACCTGGTGCTGCTGCCGGGCCTGGTAGACAGCCACGTGCACCTGAACGAGCCGGGCCGCACTGACTGGGAAGGCTTTGAGACCGGTACCCGCGCAGCAGCAGCGGGTGGGTACACGACCCTGATCGACATGCCGCTGAACTGCCTGCCGGAGACGACGACCGTTGCCGCACTGGAAGCAAAGCGCGCAGCCGCACGGGGCAAGTGCCGCGTGGACTGGATGAGCTGGGGCGGTGCCGTTGGCTTGGCCGGTGACAGCAACGTTCCACACCTGTTGCCGCTGGCCCATGCCGGTGTGCCCGGCTACAAATGCTTCCTCGTCTACCCGGGATGCGAGGGCTTCACCAGCATCGACCTGCATACGCTGGAACAGGCCCTGCCCGTTATCGCGCAAACCGGTTTGCCGCTGCTGGTCCACGCCGAACTACAGGCACCGATTGACGAAGCTATGGCTGCGCTGCCGGATGCCGAGGATGCCGCCTGGAGGCGCTACGCAACGTATCTTGCCTCGCGGCCTGACGAGGTGGAACTTGCAGCGATCCGGCTGCTGTTGGACCTTTGCCGGCGCTTCCGGTTCCGCCTGCATATCGTTCACCTGGCCACTGCACAGGCCGTGGAGATGCTGCGCGCGGCAAAGGCTGAAGGCTTGCCCGTCACGGCAGAGACATGCCCGCACTACTTGCACCTGTGCGCGGAAGATATTGCCGACGGCCGAACCGAGTTCAAGTGCGCTCCGCCCATCCGCAGCCGCGCGAACCGTGAAGCCCTGTGGCAGGCGCTTGCGTCAGGCGTGATCGAGCTGGTGGCCACGGATCACTCACCCTGCCCGCCCGCAATGAAGCGCGCGGATGATGGCCGCTTCAACGTGGCCTGGGGAGGCATCGCCAGCCTGTCCACTGCCCTACCCGTCCTATGGACGGAGGCGAGTGCACGCGGCTTCAGCCTGCGCGACCTTGCCCGATGGATGAGCGGTGCGCCCGCAGCACTGGCAGGATTGCGGCAACAGGTGGGCGGGATTGAGGCTGGGCGCGATGCAAACTTTGTCGTCTTCGATCCAGACGCCGAGTTTGTCGTAACGGCGGACGTTCTGCACTACCGCCACAAGGTGTCGCCCTACATGGGAGAACGCCTGCGCGGTGTGGTTCGCGAAACCGTGCTGCGCGGCCAGACCGTGTTTCGCGATGCGCAGTTCCCCGGCGGGAACATTGGCCGTGAGTACACACGATCTGCAATGCGATGACATAGCAGC
>CAXUEW010000204.1:4298-6585 GCA_964250115.1 uncultured Terriglobus sp. | reverse complement strand
GGTCGCCGTCGTGAATCGGGTCTCCATTGACGATGTTCCACGCCCAGCCATGCAGCGGACAGACCACGCTGGCACCCTGAAGGTGGCCACCGGCCAGCGAGGCCCGCGCGTGAGGGCAGGCGTTGTCCACCGCGTACGCCTTGCCATCGACGACACCCACGCACAAAGCCAGCGCCTCCTTGCTGCCGCTGCCGGCAAACGCCTTCAGTTCGCCTTCGCGCGGTAAGTGGTGCGCGTCACAAAGTTTGCGAATCACTGCCTGGGTGCTCCTGAGTCTGGTTTGGCGTTCGATCTCTGCGAGTGTTCTTGACAGGGGCGGGACCGGATGGCTACGGTAACGCAGCAACCCCATCAGCACAGATGCAACTGGAAGAGGATCGATGCCTTACAAGATGACTGGTTCGGAGACTACCCGGGCGATCCTTACCGATGTGCAGTTCTGGATTCCGGCAGCCGTGTTGATCGGCGGCATCGTCCTGCTGGTGATCCTGCATTGATACATCCTGTATCAGCAATCGAGAGCCATCAATCATGAGTGAAGCCTCGGGGAAGACGCGCGCGCAGGCTGGCCTTTCGCTGCACGGCATGGAGGTCATCTGCGGCCTTGCCGCGGGCGTCTGGCTGGGCGCGGCGGAGGCACCCACCAAGCTGGTGAACGCTGGCTTTTCACCGTTTGCGATTTCGCTGTGCATGGTGGCGGGTGTATTTACCGCGCGCTGGACATTTCCCACCCTGCTCAAGGGAACTTCTTATGTCTTTGCAGATCTCATGGCGAAGAAGCACCTGATCATCTGGGCGATTCTGGCGGGCGGCCTTTGGGCTGTCGCGAACACGCTGACTGTCTTTGCCATTCGCGATGTGGGCCTGGCCACTGCGTTTCCACTTTGGAATACCAACTCGCTAATCGGTCTGCTGTGGGGGCGCGTTCTGTTCCGCGAACTGGAAGGCGCAGGCGCGAAGAACACGCTCAAGGTGGTGGCTGGCGCGGTGCTGATTGTCATCTCCGCGATCATGCTGGGATTTAGCACCATCCATGGCGGCAGTTCGACATCGCCCCACGCCGTCCACGGCCTGATCGCAGCGGCGGGTGCCAGCCTGATGTGGGGCACCATGTATGTGCCGTACCGCAAAGCGTACCTCAGCGGCATGAACCCGCTATCGTTCGTCACAGCTTTTACAGTGGGCGAGCTGCTGACCATGTTTACGCTGACGTGGACGCTGGATGGCGGCGCGCATAGCTCGGTATTTCAGCTTGCGCATAGCCAGCACCTGCTGTTCTGGCTGTTCCTGGGCGGCTTTGTGTGGGTCATCGGCGACCTGTTCCAGCAGTTTGCCGCAAAGTACCTTGGCATCGGCCGCGGCATACCGCTTTCGAACACGAATCAGCTTTGGGGCCTAGCGTGGGGAGCGCTGGTCTTCGGCGAGTTGGCAACTGCGGACAAAAGTCACAGGATGCTTGTAGTCGCGGGATCGGTCCTGATGATTCTCGGCGCACTGGCCATCAGCACCGCAGTTGCGTCCGCGCGGGAGCACCTGTCGAACAACGCCGCCCTGGAACGCGAGTGCGACCGATACGGCCTGGACTACCTGGAAGTACTCGCCGCGCAGAGCGGGGAAGAATTCGGCAGCCGCAACGAGAAACGCCGCTGGTGGGATGTTGCCATTGTTCTGGCCGCGACCGGCGTCTTCGTGTGGCTGGGCATTCACGCCGTGGTACCGCCCATCGCGATGAACATGGCTTGGCTGTCGGCGCTAGGAGTCGTGCTGGTGGTCTCGCTGGTTGGAGCAGGTTGGGCGCTGTGGCGGAATACGCGCTTTAGTTAGGGCAGGTACCTGGTTAAGAACAGAACGCGAAGGACGCAAAGGCATCGCGAAGGATTGCGGACCAGGCGGGACATTCCAACACCTTCGCGTGCTTCTCCTTCGCGACCATCGCGTTCTGCCCTTAGAGGCCTCGGCACGGGAAGCACATTCGTAGAACACGATGCCGCCAGATAGGAACGTACGCTGCGTGCATCCAAGACATGATGAAGATTCTTACCGCCGGGGAGATGTCGAAGACGGACCACGCAACCGCGCAGCGCTTCGGTATACCTTTCGGCGAGTTGATGGAACGTGCCGGAACCGCAGTTGCCGGCTTCGTGCGTTCGCATTACCCGGAAGCGAAGCGGGTCCTTGTTGTTTGTGGGACGGGTAATAACGGCGGCGATGGGTTTGTCGCAGCACGTGCGCTGCTTTCGGCAGGCGTGCAGGTTTCGGTGCCCGACCGCCAGCACGGCGGCCAGCA
>CAXUEW010000204.1:2782-4288 GCA_964250115.1 uncultured Terriglobus sp. | reverse complement strand
CGGTGTTGCTCGTGGGCAGTGAGGCGAGACTGCAGGGCGCGGCTGCAGATGCGTTCGGCCTGCTGGACTGTTCGGCGATCGGTGTTGCGGCCATCCCTGAACACGCGGATGCAGCGGGCCTGAGAAAGCTGCTTGAAAGCGCCGATCTCGTGCTGGACGCAGTCGTTGGCACGGGTTTCAAGCTACCCCTGCGCGGCGTTGCGGCTTCCTTACGTGATGCAGTTCAGCAGACGCACGTGCCCATCGTGTCGGTCGATCTGCCGTCAGGCTGGGACGCCGATTCCACAGAACAGACGGCTGCAGGGGCATTTCGAGCCGACGCGGTAGTGACCTTTACCGCGCCCAAGCTGGCGCATGTGTTTGGGCACCTGACCGCACCGGAGGTCTTCGGACCGGTGGTTGTTGCGGCCATCGGATCACCGGAGGAGGCTGTTCAGAGCATGACGGGGCTGACGTGGACGGGAACCTCAACGCGCCTCTTTCAGGCACCCCGACCCATTGACTCGAACAAGGGCATGTACGGCCACGTGATGATTGTTGGGGGAGCCTTTGGCAAGGCCGGCGCTCCGGCCATGTCGTCGCTGGCGGCGCTGCGCAGCGGTGCCGGCTTAGTGACGGCGGCCGTGCCTAAGTCGATCCTGAACAACGTGGCGTCGATCACGCCAGAGCTAATGACCGTGCCGCTGGATGAGGACGCGGATGGGTATCTGACGATGTCGAACGCCTCACCCGACCGGATGGAAAGGCTGCTGAAAAGAATCACGGTGCTTGCCATTGGTCCAGGGCTTGGGACGGAGGGTGAAGCGGCGGAGCTTGCGCGGCACCTGGCACTGGAGACATCCATGCCGCTGGTCCTTGACGCAGACGGTTTGAATGCCTTCAAAGGCAGGGCAGAGCTTCTAAAGCAGGCCAGTTGCGGTGGGGAGCGAACCGTAGTGCTGACGCCCCATCCCGGCGAAATGGCGACGCTGTTGGGTATTTCGACAAAAGAAGTCCAGGCTGACCGCCTGAACCTCGCGCGCCGCTTTGCAACCGAGCATGGTGTGACGTTGGTGCTGAAGGGTTGGCGAACGCTGGTCGCGCATCCTGACGGCTCGGTTGCGGTGAACACCACGGGGAACCCGGCCATGGCGAAGGGCGGTTCCGGCGACATCCTCACAGGCATCGTAGCGGCGTGTGTCGCGCAGCACCCGGAAAACGTGCGCGATGCCGTCAATGCTGCGGTGTACCTGCACGGCCTGGCTGCGGACTTCGCTGCGCTCCGCAAGGATCAGCACACGGTGCTGGCCACTGACACAGTTGCGCACCTGAGCGACGCCTTTCGCTATCGCACGGCAGACAGCGCCGGTGCGGAGTGGATCTGCGGTTTGCGGCGAGACTAGAGCTCGCCTGCGAGTACTTCGTCCGGCGTCAGCGCGGTGAGCCTGTCGAATCGCTTGAAGTCTCTGGCGTTCCATGTGATCAGGTGTGTGATCCCATGGTGGATCGCCGTGGCGGCGAGCATAG
>CAXUEW010000204.1:0-2772 GCA_964250115.1 uncultured Terriglobus sp. | reverse complement strand
TGCCACGCACATCGTGCCTGACCAGCAGATCGCGCCACAAGAGGTAAACGTCAGGTGTAACGGTCAGGAGGCGCAACTGTCTTTCTAGACAGGTCAGCTGCGCATTCGCCATGCTATTCGCCAGACCAAACCCGTTCTCATGGCTGCGGCGCGTTGCTACGCTCCAGAACTCGGTAGCATTTTGCGGCGAGAAGCAGCAGGTATGCCCGCTCCGGGCAAGCTTGACATAGGTCTCACTTGCGCTCACGTGCAGGGCGTCGTTTCGATCTGCAATACGCAGCAGGACGTTTGTGTCAAGCAGAAGCTGCATCAATCGCAGTCAGAGGAAATGCTGTCACGAGTGAAAGCGCTTTCAGGCAAAGAGTGTATTTCTGCAGAAAACTTCGACAACTCTCGGACAAAGACTTCCGGATCGTTGTCCCTGTTCCAGCCGCGTTCTCGTGCTAACTCTTCTTGAGCCATCCGGATGAGGCTTTCAGCATACTCTCTAAGTGAAACGCCGACTTCTGCAGCATCGGCTAGTGTTCTATCCGGCACTTCAATCGTGATCTGCATGCGTTTAGCCTACTCCTGACAGGCAGGTACAGTCAGTGATTGAAAAGCGACTGAGGACACGCAGCGCGTCCGGCACGCTGGCGCTTGGGCAGACCATCATGGAACTGATGCTGCCGACGCCCCGGCTCGTGATCCTGCGGGGCGATCTGGGTGCGGGCAAGACGACGCTGGTCAAGGGCATTGCGCAGTCCATCGGTGCCGCTGCCGATGAGGTCACCAGCCCCACCTTCACGTTGGTGCATGAGTACCGTGGCGCGAAGCGCAGGCTGTACCACCTCGATTTATACCGGCTGGAGCAGGAACATGAACTGCTGGCGCTTGGCCTTGAGGAAATGGAGGCTGAGCCGGATGCGTTCGTTCTGGTGGAGTGGGGTGAGAAGTTTCCGTCGCTACTGGCGCGCGCGCGCGGACTGGTAGCCATCCAGCAGGGTGATGAGCCGGACGAGCGGCTCTTTTTGGTGCAGATGCTCTAAGATTGGCCACGCCGTGGATACCGAAGCTTGCGTCTTGTTTTGTTCTCATGCGTAAAATCGACGGAGTGTTCTCCGCTCCCATTCCCGAAAACGATGCTGAGCGCCTGGTTGAGTTGCATTCGTATGGCGTGCTGGACACGCCCACGGAGCAGGGCTACGACGACATCACGTTTCTTGCCTCATACATCTGTGAGGCACCCTACGCGACGATCACGCTGGTTGACGAGGATCGGCAGTTCTTCAAGTCAGAGGTAGGTTTCGGCACCAGGGAAACCAATCGGGCAGACAGCTTCTGTGCCTGCGCCATGCTGGAGCCGGAAGCCATGGTTGTGCCGGACGCTCTGCTGGACGAGCGCTTTGCTGGGAACCCGTTTGTGCTGGGTAGGCCATGCATACGGTTCTATGCAGGTGCGCCGTTGGTCACTCCCAGCGGCCACGTACTCGGCACTGTTTGTGTTTTTGATGACAAGCCGCGCGAGTTGCGGCCTGAGCAGTTGCAGGCATTGCAGTCGCTGGCGCGGCAGGTCATGGCTCACATGGAACTGGGCCGCCAGATCCAGCGGCAGCAACTGGCTGCCGAATCGCTGCGTGTGTCGGAAAAACTGGCGGCCGTGGGCCGCATGGCAAGCGCCATGGCGCATGAGATCAACAATCCGCTGCAATCGCTGACCAACCTGCTGTACATGGTGCAGGTGACCGATACAAAGACCGAGCGTCTTCAGTATCTGCGCCTTGCGAATGAAGAATTATCACGCGTGTCGCACCTGGTGACGCAGACGCTGCGCTTTCATCGCCAGTCCAGAGGAGCAACGCAAGTGCGTCTGGGCGAAGTGGTGGAGGCTGTGCTGGCCCTGTTCCGCACGCGCCTGCTGCACGCCGGCGCTCGGATTGAAGTGCGCGACCGGCAGGAAGGTACGCTGATCTGCTTTGTCGACGACGTGCGCCAGGTTATCGCCGGCCTGGTGGCGAACTCACTGGATACACTCGCTGCCTGCGGCCATGGAGTGCTGCTGGTGCGGGTACGTGAAGGCAGCAACCCGGCCAACGGACAGCGCGGTGTCTTTCTGACCGTGGCAGACACTGGATCGGGCATTGTGCCTGAGGCGCTGTCACGGCTGTTTCAGCCCTTCAACACCACCAAGGGCATCCGCGGCCCCGGGCTGGGCCTGTGGGTGGCAAAGGGCGTGATGGAACAGCACGGCGGCACCATCCGCGTGCGTACGCGTTCTGAAGGCCCGTGCACGGGCACCGTCATGCGGCTGTTCTTTCCTCAGGTGCCGATGTGCCTGACCAGGACCGCGGCTGCAGAGTACCTCGCGCAAACGGTGGCTTAGCCGCAGACGGTAAACTAGGCAGATGCCGCCAATCCTAAACGCGCAGTCGGTCAGCAAGCGATACGGCGCTCGCATCCTGTTCCAGGACGTTTCGCTGGTCGTCTCCGACGGTGACCGCATCGGCCTTGTGGGGCCGAATGGTGCGGGCAAGTCGACCCTGTTGTCCATCCTTGCGGGCCAGGAAGAGCCTGACACCGGTGACGTCGCAGTACGCCGCCGTGCCCGCGTCGGGTTTATCCAGCAGACCAGCGAGTTCAAGAAGGGTGCCAGCGTGCGCGATGTGCTGGAGAGCGCATTGGACGCCGCAAGCGTCCCGGACAATGAGCGCGAACAGCGCCTCCGCGAAACCGTGGGCCGCACCGGCTTTCCGGACGAGCATGCCGAGGCCGCCAAACTCTCCGGTGGTTGGC
>CAXUEW010000203.1:0-6596 GCA_964250115.1 uncultured Terriglobus sp. | reverse complement strand
TGGGCGTTGCGAATCCTACAGTCAAGCCGCCGGATGCGAGCGCCGAAGAGGGTACGAAGGTTTTGGTCGGCTCGGAAACCGGACTCGTTCTGCATACTCCCGGTCATACAGAAGGCAGCATCTCTCTTCACTTTCCAGCCAGCCAGTTGTTACTTGCGGGCGACACGCTCTTTTGCGGCGGCATTGGGAGAACTGATCTGCCCGGCGGTAACGGAAAGCTGATCCTTCAGTCGATTCGAGAGAAGCTGTTGCAGCTCCCGGACCAAACCGTGGTCGTCGCTGGACATGGCACATCGACCACGATCGGCGCAGAGCGCGAGACAAACCCGTTCCTTGCCTGATTTGTAGCCGTCAGGTGATGATTTCGCCGCGTTCGAGCTGCTTAATTACCTGTTCTGCACGTTCCCGTAGGGCCAATCTCTCGCTCGCAGACTTCTTCCCAAGCGTGCTGTACGGCATCCGCATGCGCTGATTGGATGACAAAAGATCGCTGTGGCGCTCCAAAAACGACCAGTACAGCGCTGTAAACGGACACGAACCCGGACCGATGGAGCGCTTCGGATCGAGCTCGCATCTGCCGCAATAATTGCTCATGCGGTTGATGTAGGCGGCGCCGGAGACGTAAGGCTTGGTGGCTGTCAGGCCGCCGTCCGCGAAGGTCGCCATACCCAGTACGTTGGTCTCCACCACCCAGTCGTAGGCGTCGATATAGGAAATCCAGAACCAGTCCGTCAGTTCGCGTGGCGAAAATCCGCAGAGTACCGCCAGGTTCGACAGCACCATCAACCGGGTAATGTGGTGCGACCAGCCGGTCTTCATCACCTGCGCGACCACAGTGTCCATGCAGAACATGCCCGACCGCTCACCCCAGTACACCGGCGGCAGGGGCAGGTGCGCATCCAGGGCAGACGGCGTCCCCGGGCGATCCGGCGCGGCAGGTGTAATTTCATTCACCAACATATGGCTGTAAGGGTTTGCTGTGCGGTTGCCGGGTGGGTCTGGCCGCTGCTCCAGGGTGCGAAAGCCATCGGTCGCAGTGTGCATGTGCCGCATGAACTCACGCCACCCAAGTATCTGTCGAATAAAGCCTTCGGCGCTGGCCAATGGGACTCTGCCAGCCCGGTAATCAGCCTCAACATCCCGAAGCATCTCGGCTGGCAGCAAACGGCTTACATTCAACAGAGCCGACATGGCGGAGTGGAAGAGCATGGGCTCATCCGAGTCCATGGCATCTTCATAGGGACCGAAGAACGGCAGGAGCCGCTTCCGCGCAAAGCTCCACATGTCTGCGACGTCGGTCGCGGTGACCGGCAGATTGAAGCCTTCCGCGCTGCCCAGGGTGTCCGGTGTCAGCCGGTCGATCATCTCCATGACTTCGAGCGTGACGGCATCCGGCGGGTAGGATGGCCGGTCGGGAACAGGTATCTGCCCGCGGTAGCGCTCGCGATTCTGCTCGTCGAAGGAGAGTTTGCCGCCCGCGAAGCTGCCGTCCGGCTCCATCAGCAGGCGGCTTGTCTGCCGCATGTGCCGGTAGAAACGCTCCATTAGGTACTGCCGGCCCTTTGCGGCCTTGCCAAAGACATGGTCCCAGTCGCCCTGCGTTGACAACCATGCGGTATCGGGCACGTACTGGACGGTAAGTCCTTTTCCCTGTGCAGCTTCCAGGTCTTTTCGCAGCTCGCGTTCGGCTGGCGGCGTGGTCAGTATAGAACCGAGGCCGAAGCGCTGCTGGGCCGCTCGCAGCTGCTCGCCGAAGCTTTCAGGGGCGTTCAGATATAGCACCGGCCGAGCCAGCGCCATTTGCTCCAGGGCAAAGTGCCGCTGGCTCGAAAGCACCAGGGTGACCTTCTTCCTGTGGTAGGGACGCGCCTTGCCCTTAGCATGGGATTCTACAAAGATAAGGCCCGCATCGGGATGATCCGTGAGCAACCCAAGCCGGTCATTCAGACGGTCGTAGGGCACGAACACCCAGCGGCGCGCGGTGGCTTCAGCCGCTGTGGGGTAACGGCCGGCCACGGACTCCAGGAAGCCGCTCATGAGGCACACGGCAGCATTAGGACTAACGCCGTCTGCCAGTCTTCTTTGCAGAAACCTTCTTTCCTGCAACTTTCTTCGCTCCAGACGAGCTCTTGCCGACTTTAGCAAGCACAGGCTTCGCAGAAGTTGCCTTTACGGCCTTCTTTGCAGAGACTGTCTTCTTCAGAGCAGTGGCCGTCCTGGCCGGGGCGGCTTTCTTAGTCGCGGGTGCGGCCTTGGCAGGAGCCGTTTTGACAGGAACTCCCTTTTTGCCAGACGTTGAAGTCTTGCCTGCCGGTGCTGCTACCTGGGCTTGCTTGGAAGTAGTCGTCGCGGATGCCTTTGCCGGCGATTTCACAGGGGCGGAAGTCACAGCTATTGACGCCTTACCCTTGCGCGCATCAGGCGGCTCTGACTTCTGGACGTGCGTCGTCGCATGCGAGTCCTTGCCAGATCCTCTCGCGGTTCCGGTTTCCTTGCCTGGCGTCTTCCGCTTTTCGGCTGCAGGGATGGGAGGCGCTTCTTTTGAAGTGTCCGGCTTTGCGGTTGCAACCGAAGGCTTTGAAGGCGCAGGTGCAGGCTTCCTGGTGCCCTGCTTTGGGTCTACCGCAACCGGCTCGGGCGCGACTTTACCCTCCAACGGCACGTGCGACGTTGGCTCTGGGCCACGATCCGGGCCGGTCAGCGAGCTTGCATTGGTCAGGCCGCTCGGGACGCCCTTCGCTTCTTCCTCGGCAGCTACCGTCATGGGAGCCGCCGGGGCGTCGACAGCCTTTTTCACTTTAGCCCGGCTTGGGCGCGCTTCCTTCTTGGCGCGGGCGCGGCGCAAGCTAATGGGCGGCGGTGGCGCCGGGGGTGAATAGGGCTCAAGGTAAGCCTTCATCTCCTCTGTCGTGGATAAATTGCCGTCCATCAGCTCGAAAAACAGCTTTTCCAAAAGATCTGCGTACCCGGGCAGGTCCGGTGTAATGCGCATCTCCTGCATCAGGGCATAGGGCACGCGCTGCCGAGCCAACGGCGATTCCGTCAAAAAAGTCTTCAAGCGAGACTGCACCGAAGCTGCCTTGCTGCTGTAGGCCATCGAGAGCACCAGATTGGGCTCCGTGTCATGCAATATCTTCCACGCGGCGGAAGGTGTTCCGGCCTCCTTTGAAGCAAAGCGGGTGCCGAATTCGCGGGTGCGGCCTTCCAAACTTTCAATTTCGCTGACGAATCCTGGACGCACCAGTGCCGCCTTCAACGCAGCAACATCCGCAGACGGAAGCTTTGCCGTAATCAGGGGAAACAGCAGCGCGGCACTGTGGGCCAGAATGCCGTGGGTCTGCAACTGTCCCTGCCGCTCCGCAACATCGGCAAGCGCGGCTGTGTTGGCCTTTGTGGAACTTAGCGCCGGGAAAAGGGTTGTCATCCAACCCTCGGCTTCCAGTGCGCGAAGGATGCGGACTGGGTCTTCCTCGTGGAAAATCTCTTCCAGTTCGTATCCGCGATTCCACGCAGCAAGTGACGAGATGTAACCTTCTTCCTTTGCCGTTTCGTAGCGCTGGCGGGTACGCTCTTCCATCTGCCAGCCCAGCCGCGAACTGAGCCGGGTGGCACGAATCAGGCGGGACGGGTCTTCAATGAAGCCGTAGTTGCTTACCAGCCGAAGTTCGCGATTTTCAATGTCCGCGACGCCGTTCAGCGGATCGATCAGCAGGCCGTAAGAACCGTCGTTCAGCGAGATGGCCATGGCATTGGCTGTGAAATCACGGCTGCGCAGATCGTCCGAGAGTGTGCCCGTCTCGTACTTTGGCTTGCCCGGTTGCGGATAGCTCACGTTTACGGTTGAAGAAAGCTCGATGCGAACGCCGCCCGGCAATACCAGAAACAGCTTCTGCGCGGCCGGGTGCTCACCGTATACCTCACCGCCGGCTGCTTCGATCGCTGGCTTTAGCCTGGAGACATCGCCCTGAATGGTGAGATCAAGGTCCCGGACGGAACCGCCACCCGTAAGGTCGCGCACCGCGCCGCCTGTCAGAAAGATCGTTACATCGTTTTCGCGGGCAACGGTGCGGACAGTGCCAATCGCCCTTTGTTGTGCAGGCGAAAGACGCGTTTCAAGCAGGTAGATATAATCAGCCATGTACCGAGTCAGTCTCCAGTGCGCGACCGGAAAGATGCACCTCGCCACACCGGTAAGCAGCGCCTTTTCAGCAGCTTACGCGCCGACGAGAGCCGCGGCACAAAATGTGAGTTTAGCACGCGAACCGTTTTGCCGCTACTCTTTTCTGTAGCCGTGTATGGTTTTTAGTTTTTGTCTCATCGGAAGTAGAAGGGCAACGTGTCATCGAGCCGCAAAAAAGTCATCGTGCGGCGCTTCTCCCCTGGCCCCCTATGGGGCTATCTGCCGCACGTGGACCTTCTGCATGAGGGCGGGTCCGACTCCCTGGGTCTGCTTGACCTCCATGGCAAGGTGCATCCCATTGCGCTTCTCGACGTGAAATACGTTTGTTATGTGCGGGATTTCAACACTGCCGATACCGTGAACCCGGAGCGGCTTCTGCGCAAGACTTTCCTCGGCCGCCCGCGGACCGAGGGTTTATGGATGCGGTTGAATCTTCGCGACAATGACCTGCTGGAAGGTTTAGGTGCCCTGGACGCTAGCTTTGCAGACGGCTGGGCGACAGATCGCGGTGTGTATCTGGTGCCACCGGATATCCGCGGTAACACGCAGCGTATGTACGTCCCCCGCGCGGCAATCGAAAGCATGGAGTTCCTGGGCGTGGTCACCACGCCGTCCCGGAAGAAAGCCGCGGAAAAAACGGCTGCGACAGAACAGCAGCCCGACCTGTTCTCGATGCAGTTGCCGCCGGATGCTCGAACGAACTAGGGCGTATCGACATATAGGTCTTTGTACTTGTTTTGCGGCTTTAGCCGGGATAGTAGAAGGGTCAGTCTGAAACGCGGCTTTAGCCGCTGAGATCGGACTCTCGGCGGCTAAAGCCACCTCCGTTAGGATCCGTTCCAGCTATCTCGGCGGCTAAAGCCGCAGGTTATCTGCAAATGTACTCGGCTTGATTCTTTGAAAAGCTATATGTCGATCCACCCTAGGCCGGCAGTCGTTGCTGCCTGACCGTCAGGGCTTCGACCCGATCTTTACGGACTGCGAAGCCGCGCCCGGCAGCAGTCGGTACGACAATCTCACCTTTGTTGCTGACCGTTACCTCCGGTTCGATAATGTCTTCGGTCCAGTAGCGTTTTGAAGCCGAGACATCACCTGGGAGCGTGAAGCCCGCCAGGCTGGAGAGCGCGATGTTATGCACGCGGCCGATACCACTCTCAAGCATGCCGCCACACCAGACCGGCACACCATGCTGCTGCGCAAGGTCGTGGATGGCGATGGCCTCGGTAAAGCCGCCGACACGGCCCACCTTGATGTTGATGATCCGCCCGGCATCCAGCTCGAGAGCCGCCTGTGCGTCGCGCCGGTTGCGTATGCACTCATCCAGGCAAATAGAGGTGGAGATACGCTTTTGCAGTTGCGCGTGGAAGTAGAAATCGTCGTACCAGAGCGGCTGCTCAATCATCAGCAGCTTAAACCGGTCCCAACTGGCGATGTGTTCGGCGTCGCTGAGCTGATAGGCGGAGTTGGCGTCGCAGCTCAGCAGGATATCCGGCCAACGTTCGCGGACGGCGGCAAACATCTTTGAGTCGTAGCCGGGCTGGCATTTCAGCTTGATGCGCTGGTATCCAGCTTCAACTTCCGTTTCCACTTTGGCGAGTTGCTGCTCCAACGTCGGCTGCATACCGATGGAAACACCGCAGGCGATGATCTCGCGCGTGCCGCCTAGCAGCCTGGCCAGCGAGACGCCTTTCACCTGCGCCTCGAGGTCCCAGACGGCGTTCTCAACCGCGGCCTTTGCCATGCGATGTCCGCGTACCTGCAGCAGCAGGTCGGGCACAGCTCGCCCACTTTCGACTTCCCTGCCCAGCAGGCGCGGCGCAAGCTCGTGCTCTGTGATGATCCAGGCGGTGTCGATCATCTCGTCGGAGAAGTAGGGGTGTTCGCCCGCGACGCACTCGCCCCAGGCGGTTAGGCCCTCAGCCTGCAGCTCGATCAGCAGGATGCGGCGCTCCGTGGTCTTGCCAAAGCTGGTGACGAATGGATGCACCAGCGGCATCCGGATTTCGCGCAGGGTGATGGCATCGATCTTCATGGCTTCTCCGTGCTCTTCGATTCGTTGGCAGGCACGTGCCCGAGCAGAAAGGCACCAGTACCGTCAGCCTCGCGGCTGTAGCCTACAGCGGCTAGCCCGGCTGCAAAATGGCCCTGCAACGATGCACGTACATGGTCCTGCACCTGCCTTGCCCGCAGATCGCCTTCTGCCTTCCACTCGTAAATTTCGGCCGGCACTTCCACACGCGCGAGGGTCTGTTGCTGCATGAAGTCTTCGCGGAGGACGCCTTCCGTTCGTTCCGATTGCAGCCACCACTCGGCATAGAGGCGGTCGGTCGGCAATCCACCTTGCAGAGGTGATGACGATGAGCCGTAAAAGTCCGGCTGGTAGCGGCGGCTGATGGCACCCAGCCGGGCTAGATTG
>CAXUEW010000202.1:3166-6604 GCA_964250115.1 uncultured Terriglobus sp. | reverse complement strand
GCCATGAGCCAGGACGGCCTGTTCTTCCGTGCCGCAGGCAGGCTGTCACCGAAGCACAAGACACCCGTCGTCAGCCTCTGGGTGCAGTGGGCCTGGACCTGCCTGCTCTGCCTTTCGGGCAGCTACGGGCAGTTGCTGGACTACGTGATCTTCGCGGTGCTGCTGTTCTACATCCTGACGATTGCGGCGCTGTTTATCCTTCGCCGAACCCGGCCCGATGCGGAGCGTCCGTACCGCGCCATCGGCTACCCCGTGCTGCCGGCGCTGTACATCGTCATGGCTTCCTTCATCTGTGTTGTACTCTTACGCTACAAACCGCAATACACCTGGCCTGGACTTGGGATCGTGCTGCTTGGCGTTCCGGTCTACTTCCTTTGGAAAGGGAAGTCCGGGAACGATGCGGTAACAACGTAGTTCCTGCTGTTCCGCACGACACATCGCCGATCTTCTTCGAAGGAGCACCCCACACGCATGGCCGATTTATTCGCGAAGAAATCCATGGAATCGCTGATGTCCGAAGCGCACGAGGAGGGTTCGCACTCCCTGGTACGGTCGCTCGGCCCCGTGTCGCTTACGCTGCTTGGTATCGGCGCAGTCATCGGCGCGGGTATCTTCGTTCTTTCAGGGCTCGGCGCACACTCCGCTGGGCCTTCGCTCATGCTGGCGTTCGTGCTTTCCGGCCTGGGCTGTGCCTTCGCAGGCCTGTGCTACGCAGAGTTCGCCGCCATGATCCCGCTGGCGGGTTCCGCCTACACCTATGCCTATGCGACGCTGGGTGAGTTGTTCGCCTGGATCATTGGCTGGGATCTGACGTTGGAATATGCCATGGGCGCCAGCACTGTCTCCTCGGGCTGGTCGAACAACTTCGTGGAGTTCCTCCGCATTTTTGGCCTGAAGTTTCCGTTGTGGCTGGCCTATGACCACTGGACGGGCCTGCGTACATCACTCGAACGGGTCGCACGCGCATCATTGGCCGTAAACAGCCCCGATCTGCATCCCGGCACCCGACCCTTCAGCGACGCCCTGGGAGCGCTGATGGCGCACCCATCGGCGGCACTCAGTGCGCAGGCACACGCCCTCCTGAATGCTCCTCACATCTTTGGTGTTGAGATCGGCTTCAACCTGCCGGCCTTCATCATTGCCCTGCTGATTACAGCGATTCTTGTCATCGGCATTCAGGAGTCGGCCAAGTTCAATGCCGGCATCGTCATCCTGAAGTTGACGGTGGTTCTTTTCGTCATCGGCCTCGGTTCGCATTACGTCGACAAGGCAAACTGGGGAACGGACTGGCATACCTTCGCGCCGTTCGGCGTGGGTGGCATCGGTCTGGCGGCGGGGCTTGTTTTCTTCTCGTATATCGGCTTTGACGCGGTCTCAACCACGGCGCAGGAGGCGATCAACCCGCAGCGCGACATGCCCATTGGCATCATCGTGTCCCTGTCGATCTGCACGTTGCTGTACATCGGCGTGGCCGCCGTGCTGACCGGCATGGTGCCGTGGCAATCCATCAACATTGAAGCGCCTATCGTTCGCGCGTTCCTGGAGTACAAGGTGGGCTGGGCTGCGAACGTCGTCACTATCGGATCGCTTGCCGGCCTCACGTCCGTCATGCTGGTCATGCTGCTGGGCCAGTCGCGCGTGCTCTACGCCATGGCGAAGGACGGCTTGCTGCCGCGCCGCTTCTTCGGCGATATCCATCCGCGTTTCCGCACACCGTGGAAGGGAACCATCCTTGCCGGCCTGCTGGCCGCTATCGTGGGTTCCGTCACGCCCATTGATGACATTGGCAAAATGGTGAATATCGGCACGCTGCTGGCTTTTGTCATCGTCTGCGTTGCCGTCGTCATGCTGCGAAGGACCGATCCCGACCGCCCACGCCCCTTCCGTGCCCCACTTGTCTGGCCAATCCCAGTTGTTCCAGCTTTGGGTGTTTTGTTCAATGGCTACATGATGTACAAGCTCGGCGTGGCCAACTGGATTCGGTTGATCGTCTGGCTGATCATCGGCCTGGTGGTGTACTTCGGCTTCAGCCGGAAGCACAGCCGCGTGCAGCAGGGTCTGACCGCTGCCGGTCCGGTTGCTAACTGACCTTTCGGTCTACTGCCACTACAGGAAAAGGCCACGCACATAGCGTGGCCTTTCTCATGACATCGATACGCAGCATTCGTTCTACGGGGAGACTGGCGTGCCAGCGGGAGGAACAGAAACGCGTCGGGAAGCGCCGGTTGGCTGGCCTGCGACGCTCAACGTAACCACTGTTGTGGGGTCGTCCCGCAGCTTGAGATACAAGGTGTGATTGTCCAGTGGGCGGGGAACCGGCAAAGTGTCTCCGGAGAAGCCGGCAGGCACCGTGGATGGTGCTGAAAAGGTGCTGTCAGCCGAGACCGAATCGACCAGAAATAAATTGGTGCCGCTTAGAGTGCAACCGGATTCGGCCGGAGCGCCCAGTTCGGTTTCCTGCGGCGTGGAAGCTGGAGGACGTGCAACACTGCGCGTGCACGACAGGCTGCTGATCGTCGGCGTACGTACCAATGTTCCAAGAGGAACCCAATCTCCCACGGTGCCGTCCTGAAGCACCGCCCGCATCTGGAGCGGTCCGAATGCAGACGCGCCGAACGCCTTGGCAGGTGAGAGATAGCCCAACGCGGTGTGAGAGTCTTGCAGGACCAACGAGCCATCCGTCAGGCTCAGCATGGTGCGCAGGCTGCCATCCAACAGTGCAATCTCGATCTTTTCAGTCCGATTGAAGCTGGCGGGGAAAACCGACCGTAGCGCAATCGTGATGCGTGCATTCAGCGGGAGGTCACCACCGCTCCCCAGGTTCAGCGGAGCACCCTCCTGCGGGTCTTGCCGAACGGTCTTGTTGACGATGGCAATGGCCGGCCGCGGTGCGTCGACGACATAGCTAACGGGGAGCGACCGGCCGTCGCGGAGCAAGGCTTCTGCCATGCCACTCTTTCCCAAAGCCGCCAGCGCGGCCACGCTTTTGGCGCGGTCTGCCGGTGCATGCACCACCAATTGCAACTGCTTGCCGTCTGCCGGCTGATCCGGCACGGGCGCGTACTCGACCTTGTCCAGTTCTACCAGCGCAACGTCACCCAGTCCGCTGCCGTAGAGCGTGGCCACGCTGTCACCTCCGTGGAGATGCAAAGTTTGCAGGCGTGTCCTGTCGGAGTATGCGGTCACCGCAACCTTTGCCACGGCCTCCGTTCCAAACTGGTGCACGAGCAGGTTCACGCTGCCGGGAGCTGCCTTTTCCAACGGGAGCTTCACTTCCAGCGCCGGCGCAGTCCCTGCGACTTGTTCGATCTGCGATTGTTTCCACCCGAGCTTCAGGTCATCGTTCCCGGGCAGATCGAGTTCGATGCGGGACGCGCAGGCAGTGCCATTTGCATGCAGCACAAGCTGGTTTGAACGTCCTGCGTACAACTCGCTGCG
>CAXUEW010000202.1:0-3156 GCA_964250115.1 uncultured Terriglobus sp. | reverse complement strand
CTGGAGCCCGGCGACGAGATCACCGCCGTCAACGGGCACTCGCTGCGCGGTGCGGCTGTCCATTCACTGCCGGTTCTGCGCTGCAGCGGAACCGTTACGCCATCGAAGGTGTCGAAGCCCCACGCTCCGTGCAGCGTCCCGGTAATCTGCACGGGACCAGAGTCATCCGACACCAGGGGATCGGCTCGTCCTACCGGGCTGCCGGTGCCTGCAACGCTCCCTGTCACAACAGCGGCAGCGTCGTGGGAACTACCAGGCGAGTCACGCGTCTCAGGAGCCGCCACTGCAAGCGGTTTCCGTTCACTGCCGCCGGCCAGTACCAGGCCGCCTTCATACGCGTCCGGTACCAGGGGCAGGTCCGTCTTGCCGTCGACGGTTCCACCGTTCAGGTGGATCGAGAGATCATGCGCGAAGCCTGTGGCGAACACCAGTGGCGCGCCTTCAAGCGGCAGAACCATGGCGGGTTGCAGCAAGCAGGAGACGTGGGCAGGATCCTGCAGCCGCAGCGGAGGCGCGACCGATGGCTGAATGGCAGGCAGGGCCACCACGATCACCGACTTGGGATTGTGAAACGAGGGCGGCGTATTCAATCGAAGGTTCAGCGTCTCGTTGTCAGGGAACGCAATAGCCGGGATGTACTGAAACTGAGCCGTATGCAGGCCAGTCATGAGCCGGACCACGTCGATTACCGTTCCGACATAAGCTGAATACGCACCCGCACCGCCCGTGTTCGCCATCGGCGTGCCTGCCACCGCACCGATCAGATTTGCAGAGTCGCCGTTTGTGATCATGGAAGCGAGGGTTTGTCCGTGACCGTCGTCCAGCAAGACCTGCGATCCTGTCTGCCGCAGGCATGTAAGCTGCTGGTCCGCAGGCTTTTTGAAGCACTCGTCGTTGGGCTTCAGGTTCAACGTCGCGGCTAGCTTGTGGGAGTGATCCAGCAGTTCCGCCGGTGAACCTGCGGGAACTCTGCGGATAGCCTGGAGATAGCGCTCAATGCGGGCCTGCTCGAACGAAGCCTCGTTCAGGTCCTGCGCGGCGCGGACGAAGATGCCCGGCCGTCCCATTACGGCTGATTTCAGCGTGGAGTAGTCGCCGCCTGTCTCAGGCGCCAGGAATAGCAGTGCCTGCTGTGCTTCAGCGGGGACTACGACTGTCACGCCTTCACTGCGGACTTTCTTGTCCCACGTGTTGATGCGGGTAAACCATTCGCTTGTCGGGGGATTCGTAGTGCCCCGCAAGAACGCTACAACCAGAATCAGCTTGACCGACTGTGTAGTGGGCAGGTCGGCATGGATGCTCAGTCTATCGCCGGGCTGGAGGTTTGGCACCATGGCGATGGGTAGCGATTTTTCCTTCCGCTGAACATGTACATCGATGCGCGGACCGGCAAGGTCGAACCGGCCTCCACTACCCTGAGCCAGACAGGCCGAACTCGATGTACACATCGCTGCCAGCAGCAGCAGACTGGCGCGAATTCCTGTTGCAAACCGTGTCAGACCGATCCTCATCCTGCGGTTTAGACGGCCTTTACAGCCACCCGGTCGCATCCCTTGAGCGATACGACAGCTTTAGGAATGTTGTGCCACCCGGCGTGGGGAAGGGTGGTCGCTTGCGATAACGCCGTCTCGAATGGTCACCACGCGGTGTGCATGTTCCGCAATGTCTGGTTCGTGGGTGACCAGAACAATCGTATTGCCAAGACTGTGCAGGTCTTCGAATAGCGCCATGATCTCCACGCCTGTCTTCGAGTCCAGGTTTCCGGTAGGTTCGTCAGCAAGTATGATCGAGGGCGAGTTCACCAGCGCACGGGCAATTGCCACGCGCTGCCGCTGCCCACCGGACATTTCATTCGGCTTGTGGTGCATGCGGGTGCCCAGGCCGACGGATTCCAGCACCGCGGTGGCACGTTGAATGCGGGCGGTGGCACCGGTCCCGTTGTAGATGAGCGGCAGTTCGACGTTATGAAGAGCGGTGGCGCGCGCCAGCAGGTTGAACGTCTGGAAGACAAAGCCTATTTCCTTGTTGCGAATGCGCGCCAGTTCGTCATCACTCAGCCGGGACACGTCGTGGCCGTTCAGGTGGTAACTGCCCTGCGAAGGCGAATCGAGGCATCCGATCAGGTTCATCAGCGTGCTTTTGCCGGAGCCGGACGGACCCATGATCGCGACATACTCATTCCGGCGTATGCGCAGGTTCACGCCGCGCAGGGCGTGCACCTCCTGATCGCCCATGACATAGGTCTTCCACAGGTTGTCCGTCACAATGACGTCGCCTGTCTGAGGCTGTGACTCAATCGGTTGCGCTACGGTCGCTGTCGCCATGTCTCCCTGAAAGTCTACTGTCTATGCTTTTTACGAGTTGTCCGGCGTGGCACTTTCCAGCGTGGTGTCGCGCTTGACCGCCATACCGCTGGCCATGGTGCGCAGCGTTTTGTACTTGCCGGTAATGACCTCATCACCGGCCTTCAGACCGTTGATGACCTGAATCTCTGTTGAACCGGTAATGCCGGTCTGCACGGGCTGGAAGAAGGCGCGCAGTTTGCCGTCTTCTGTCCTGAGTACATACACACCCTGCGATTTCTTCGCATCGCGGTCACGGGCAGTGGGAGCTTCCGAGCCGGAGGCTTGAGGGTCCTTGCCATGGTTCTTTGCGCGAACCTGCTCCGCAGAGGGATCACGGCTGACCAGCGCTGCCAGCGGCAGCACAACGGCAGAGTTCACCTGTGCCGTGCGAATCTTGGCTGTGGCTGAAAGGCCCGGCCGCAGGTCATCGTTGTTCTGGCCGCTGATTTGGTCCAGCGTGACTACAACCTTGAAGTCCTTAGCTTCTTCCGTTCCGGTGGTCGACTGTGATGTGGCAATGCCAGTGGTACGCAGCAGAGCCTGATCGCCAACCTCGGTCACGTGGCCCTTGAAGATGCGTCCGGGCAGGGCATCGACGACGACGTCAACCGGCTGGCCCAGCTTCACGTTAACGACATCGGTCTCATCGACCTTAACTTCAGCCGTAATAACAGACATATCCGCGACAGTCATCAGGGTCGATCCCTGCGCGTTCTGGATGCCGGTCACCATGGTCTCGCCCTCACGAACGGGCACATTGGTCACCAGACCGTCATACGGTGCACGGGAAACTGTCTTATCGAGGGCGTCG
>CAXUEW010000201.1:2168-6672 GCA_964250115.1 uncultured Terriglobus sp. | reverse complement strand
CGCCTGAGGCCAGACGGGCTCCGTCCAGACGACCGCGATTCCACCCTTGCGGTACTCGGAGGCGACCGCATTCAGGTCTGCGCGCGGGGTTTGCGTTCCCTTGCGGATGTACTTGGCGTCCGCCTGGCGCAGCACCTCAAACATGCCGGTTTTCTGCGTGGGCAGGCCGGCATGGTCGTTGACCAGCGCGGCCATGGTCCCAGCGACATCAAGCGTGGCCTTGAAGGCCGGGTTCGCGAGGAAGACCCGGATCTGGTAACTGTCCATGGCCATACGCGACGGCTGGAAGAGCACGCCCGTACAGCAGGCTTTGGTGCCGGTCGTCAGGGCCTTGGAAAGTGCTCCCCAGGTACGCGTCGCTGGTCTGGTCACTTCAAACGGAAACACCGCGGGTGAGTTGAACAGCGGAAGAACGCGAACTGGGCCGCAGCGCTTGCCGCCGCGGTCAACGTGACAGTTGAGGCAGTCGGGCGGTTCGCCGGCAGCATTCTCGTCGTACTTGATGGCGTCCAGTACGAAGGCGCGTGCATCGGCGTGCCAGGCGTTCATCTCGTTGGTGCGCACGGCTTCGGTTTTGTCTTGCCAATCCCAAAGGAACTCGGCGGGCCCGAGTGCCTTTGCTGCCTGGGCTGAATGCACTCCCCCCGGTGTATCGAGGCTCTTGAGGAAGATGCGTGCCACGATGGGCAGGCGCGGCCCGTCACCCCAACGGCCCTTGTAGCGCTGGAAGGCCATGTCCCGCCACATGTACCACTCGTTCAGGTGGATGTAGGCAGCGTTGATGGATTTGAGCTTGAGTTCGGTGTCGGTGTTGGGATCGATGAGCGTGCCGGCGTTGCACAGATCTGCAAGCAGTGCCTGTTCGTCACGCTGTGTGAGCGGTTTGAAGACGTTGAGAACCGCGTTGATGTCTCCGGCGGGAACCATGGCCTGGTCACCCCAGTGCAACTCAATCTTCTCGACCAGGACGTCGAAATACGTCCAGGCAGTGGTAACGGCACCGTTCTCGCCGGTGACGGTGAGGCGTAGCTGGTACGGTGCACCCGCCACGGTCGGGCGGCCGTCCGGAAAGAGAGCCGGGTCTGGCGGTATGGAAACCTCCCTCCAGCGGAGATGGCTGCGGCCGTTTTTCCTGGTTCCGCTGAGGGTAGTTGCAGCCTGGTCCCCGGTGACTTCTTTTGTCCAGAGTGCAGTGGGCTTTTGCGCGCTGTAAAGCTCGAAGAGCAGCTTGACGGCCTGCGCGGGACGCTGAGCGCGCCAGCGGATGCTTACCTTGTCCACGCCCGGAAGAAAGCTGAAGTGGCGTGACCTGGCGATCACGGGGTTGCGGGAAGGCTTGTAGTTCGCGAAACGGAGCGAGCGCTTCTTGGTGTCTGTCCGGCTCTGGATCCAGAGCCGGGTAACAATCGCATCGTTAGGCGAGGGGATGCGGATGGAGTGTGTCACATCCACGGTCGACTTGATGATCTGCGGTTCGGAAGGGGGCTTCGGGTCGACCTTGTCCGGGATGGCTGGAAAGGCGGCAGGATCGAAGGGCTTGGGATAGGGGTTCATGCTCCACTCTCCACCGGATAGCTGAACAGGTCACGCAGCTTGTTTCTGGTAGCGTCGTCGATCTCTCCCGACACCGGCAGATTGTTATCTGCCTGGAAGTGGCGCAGGGCTGCGTGCGTGGCATCGTCAACGGTATCGTTTACCTCGCCGCAGTCATAGCCAAGGTTCGATAGGTGCCCTTTGACGCCGAAGGTTGTTTCCACCGGTTCAAGCTCGCCGAGTTGCAGCGTCCATTCGTGCGCGTCGCTGCCGGAAACCCACACCTTCAACGTGCCGGTGGTGGCGTCGAGAGGAATCTCGATACGCAGCCTGCCGTCGCCATCGGTCTGGCCCTCGTAGGTCTTGCCTGATACCTTGACCTCGTAGCGCTTGCCTGAGAGGGGACGGTTCCGGTCATCCAGCAGGCGCTGATCGAGCCACTGGGTCAGGTTCTTTACACGGAAGATATGACGCCGGTCGGTTTCGCACTGGAACTCTTCTTTCTCCTTTTCGGGAATGAAGAGTTGATCTCCCTGCGACAGAACATACGGATTGGGGCGCTCTGCCCGCAAGGAAGCGTTACTGGCGTGGTCCCAGATGGGCGCAATGGAGCGAAAGCCGTACTTGCGTGCAATCTGCACGATCGTGTCGCCGCGTTGAACCGTGTGAGTCATGCGTTCCCGTCCATTCTTACAGTGTGGGAATTCGTCGTGAACTCGGCCTTATCGAGCTTCGGAAAGGTGACAAGGCAGGCGCCCTCGGGGATGCCTTCCAGGCGTGCGTAGCCTTTCTTATCGAGTGTGCCGTTGCGTTGACTGCTATCCGGCAGGGTCACCGCATACTGCTCTCCATCCACTGGCCTGCCGTCCTGACTGAGGAGTCGCAGTTCGATCCAGTGATCGTCCTTGGCTCGCGAGGCCGCTTTGACCAACTCCGGATCGCGGCTGCGGGGAAAGCGGACAATGCAGGTACCGCAGGGAATGGCGTCGAAGCGGGCAAGGCCATTGTTGTCCAGGCGGCCTTCGCGCACCTCACCGTTGGGCAACTGGATCCAGTAGGGCTCACGCGCAACACCCGTACTGTCGTCATCCAGTAACTGGATTTCGATCCAGCACCGGCTGCATGGGAGTACGGTCTGAGGCAGGGTAGCCATCACAGCACCTCGCCAGTGTGACGCCTGAATGCTTCTGCTTCAAGCCGCGCGATTCGCTCTCCGACGTCCGGATCCCAATCGTCGAGATAGGCATGGGTCCAGCGCATGGATGGGTTCGTTGCGAACCCACTGCCGAGCATAAGGTGAACGCGAGCGAAGATCAGCAGGTCCTCGTCATAACGCAAGCCAATCGAGCGCCCACCCGCGATGGCCTTTCGGACGAGTTGCGCGGCAGTCTGTGTTGACAGCCGTGCTAAGGTTCGCGGCATGGATGCCAGCAACGATGCGGCAATCCACTGCGCAAGCTGCGCCTCGCGCAACTGCCGCATCTGCGACTCACGGATGGTCAGCACGGGACGATTATAGGACGCAACTTCGGACGTTCAACAGAAAACGGCTCTGGAACGAGAACCCCAAGAACGTCTCTCCATTCCGGTTGATTGCCGGCTTTGAGAATGTAGATCCCTTAGGTAACTGGATCGCTCTACCTGAAGACGATCAAAGCGTTTATGGTGCCCGGGGCCGGACTCGAACCGGCACGACCGGTTAGGGTCTGCGGATTTTAAGTCCGCTGTGTCTGCCATTTCACCACCCGGGCACGTCTTTCCATTCTATGGCCAAGTCTTTTCTGTCCCGCGGCGGGTTTGCGCGGTCTTTGGTGCGCATCCTCTTTTGCTGGACCTTCATCTCACCTGCTGAATACCGAATTTCGCGGGGGATTGGGATGCATGTCGTTGTCTTTGGCCTCACGGTTTCCTCGTCCTGGGGCAACGGCCACGCTACCTTATGGAGGTCACTCATTTCGGCCCTGCTGCGGCGCGGCCACACCGTGACATTTTACGAGCGTGACGTGCCTTACTACGCAGAGGCACGTGACTTGCACGTGTTACCCGCAGGTGCTCGGCTTCGCTTGTACGAATCCCTGGCTTTGATCCGGACGGAGGCTCACGAGGACCTGGCCCATGCGGACCTTGCCATATGCACCAGCTTCTGTCCTGACGGTGTGGAAGCAGGGGAGTGGATCCTCTCTTCGCAAGCCGCGGTGCGTTGCTTCTATGACATGGACACGCCCGTGACACTGAAGGCGTTGAACGAGGAAGCTACACGCGCCTACCTGCCGCGGCGCGGATTAGGCGACTTCGATCTGGTGCTGAGCTACACGGGCGGGCGCGCGCTGGATGAACTGCGGCTGCGTCTTGGTGCGAAGAATGCAGCGCCGTTGTACGGTTGGGTCGATCCGGACTCTCACTACCCGGTGCCGCCAGTCGAGCGCTTTCGATGTGCCTTTTCGTACCTTGGCACCTACGCTGCTGACCGGCAGACATCGCTGGAAGAACTCTTTCTCAAACCGGCGGCCGCGCGACCCGGGCAACGCTTCCTTGTCGGCGGCGCACAGTACCCAGATACGTTTCCATGGAGCGAAAATCTGTACTTCACGCAGCATCTTGAGCCGGCACAGCATTCGGCGTTTTTCTGCTCCAGCCGAGCCACGCTGAACATTACACGCAAGGCCATGGCAGAGTACGGGTACTGCCCGTCAGGCCGCCTGTTTGAAGCCGCGGCATGCGGTGTGCCACTGTTCAGTGATCGCTGGCCCGGCTTGGAACAGTTCTTCACGCCAGGCGAAGAAGTGCTCTGTGTCAGCACAACAGAAGATGTTCTAAATGGTATGTCTTTGACGGACGCGGAGTTGCAGCGCATGGCGAAGCAGGCCCGAGCCCATACACTGGAACATCACACAGCCGACGTTCGGGTGCGGGAGCTGGAAGGCCTGTGCGAAGCAGCTTGGCAACGGATAGCAGTAGAAGACACAACTGC
>CAXUEW010000201.1:0-2158 GCA_964250115.1 uncultured Terriglobus sp. | reverse complement strand
GGACTTCGAGGACGCCGTCGCGGCGGCGCGGGGAGCCTGACCATGTGGGGCATCATTCCAGCCGCGGGCGCAGGCAGCAGAATCCAACCGCTGGCTTTCTCAAAGGAACTGTTGCCGGTCGGCAGCCGCGTAGAAAATGGCGTGGAGCGACCTCGCGCCATCAGTGAGTACCTGGTCGAACGCATGATTCGCGGTGGAGCGGATAAGCTCTGTTTCGTCATTTCGCCCGGCAAAACAGACATTCTGCAGTACTACGGTTCGCGTCTTTGGGGAGCGGACATTGCCTACGTCGTGCAGCCCACTCCAGGCGGACTATGCGATGCGCTCTTCCGTGCCATACCGCTAATTGCGGCGCACGAACCTGTCCTGATTGGCCTGCCAGACACGGTCTGGTCGCCCGATGACGCGCTGGCGCACCTGCCGGACGATCGTCTCTCGTTTCTTACCTTCCCGGTAGAACGCCCGGAACTGTTTGACGCAGTGGTTACGCGAGAAGACGGCACGGTCTTGCGAATCGAAGTGAAGCAGAAGAACGCAAAAAGCCATTGGATATGGGGTGCGGTCAAAATGCCCGGCCAGGTCTTTCACGATTTGTACGCGTTGTGGTGCCGGCCGGGTCGTCGCGACGAATACCTTGGAACGCTGGTGAACGCCTGGCTGGCACAAGGCGGCACAGCCTTAGGTGTGCCGACAGGTGAAGACTATGTAGACACCGGCACGCTGCATGGCTACCGTGCGGCCATTCGCCTGCTGGCCCGCGAAGCTGAAGAAGGTATTCTGCACAAAGCCGAAGTCATGGCGATTAGCACAGCACAGGGTAACAATGTCATCGATTGAACAGCTATCGCTGGAAGAACGCATTGCCGAACTTGCACCATGGTTCCATAACATGATGCTTGGCGGCGTACGCACTGCGCCCGAGCACTTTCTGGGCGACTACCCTGCGGTGAAGTACCGGCACTTCCGCGACTTTATCCCGGCGGATCTCACAGGCAAAAGTGTGCTCGACATCGGGTGCAACGGCGGCTTCTACTCGCTGGAAATGAAGCGTCGTGGCGCCCAACGTGTCCTTGGCATCGATACGGACGAACGATACCTGCAACAGGCCCGCCTTGCCGCAGAGGTCTGTGAACTGGACATCGAATTCCTGCAACTGCCTGTCTGGCAGGTAGCTCAACTGCGTGAGAAGTTCGACCTTGTGATCTTCATGGGCGTGCTCTATCACCTGCGGCACCCGCTGCTGGCGTTGGACCTGATCCACGAGCATGTTGCAAGCGACATCTTCCTGTTCCAAAGTATGCAGCGGGGCAGCCGGGAGGTTGCACCCGTGGAGAGCGACTACGACATCATGGCTCCGGGTCCCTTCCATGCGCCAGGTTATCCAAAGCTGCATTTCATTGAGCATCGGTATTCCAATGACGCCACAAACTGGTGGATACCCAATCGCGCCTGTACTGAGGCGATGCTGCGTTCAGCTGGCTTCGACATTCAGGCACAACCTGAGGACGAGGTCTATGTGTGCAAGTGGCGGTCGATTGCCGTGCCTCCAGACGGCCCGCATGCCGTTTACCCGGCGTGCGCAGGGTGAGCGCAGACAAAACTTCGGCTGCGAGTAAGGCAGCACTGATCCAGACTGCGGAGAAGTTGCTGGAACGCCGAGAACTTACCAGGGCATTAGAAGCTTTCTGCCTGGCTGAGCGATCCGGAGCAAGTCCTGACTTGTGCGCCGCAGGCCGCTGGACCGCCCACATGCTCTCCGGCAGCTTGGGCAATGCATGGCAGCAGAGTGATGCGATACGACGCAGGGGTGCACAGGATCCACACCGCCTTTGGAACGGGGAGGCGATCCACGGTAGACGGCTGATCATCCGCTGTCTGCACGGCCTTGGTGACGCCGTGCAGATGCTGCGCTACGTGCCTGAACTCCGGTCAAGGTGCTCGCACGTCACGCTTGAGGTTCCGCCAAGATTGCTGCCTCTCGCAACCTTCTTTTCCGGTGTTGACGACGTTATTACATGGGGACAGGATGCCCCGGCGACTCCGCCTGTCTGGGATGTGCAGGTTGAGATCATGGAACTGCCATACCTCTTCCGCACGGAGCAGGCTGATCTGCCGATTGCGCGTGAGTATCTCAAGCTGCCGGCGGAATTTGTCCAGG
>CAXUEW010000200.1:0-6686 GCA_964250115.1 uncultured Terriglobus sp. | reverse complement strand
CCGCGCGTTCCGCTTCCGCCGGACATTGTCTTCCTTGTCTTTCTGCCGCCGCTGTTGTTTGCCGCTGCCTGGCAGACTTCGTGGCTGGATTTCAAATACAACATCATCTCCATCTCGTCGCTGGCAGTCGGCCTGGTCTTTTTTACCGCCCTCGGCATCGCCCTGACGGCGCACTTCTTCATGCCGTCGTTCGATTGGCGCATGGGTTTCCTGCTGGGCGCGATTGTCTCGCCCACCGACGCGGTCGCGGCAAGCTCCGTCGCCAAGAAGATCGGCCTGCCCAAGCGCATCATCGACCTGCTGGAAGGCGAAAGCCTCCTGAACGACGCCACCGGCCTGCTCGCGCTGGAGTTTGGTGTCGACATGATTGTGCATGGCACAACCCCCACCCTTGTGGAGGGCCTGACGCGCCTGCTGTGGCTGTTTGCGGGCGGCGTCGGTGTGGGTCTGCTGTTTGCCATCGCCGTGGTCTGGTTTGAAAAGTGGGTCGACGACGGCCCGGTCGAAATCGCGTTGTCGTTCATCGTGTCCTACGGCGCGTACCTTGCGGGCGAGGCGGTGCACAGCTCCGGCGTCATCTCCGTGGTGGTCTGCGGGCTGTACCTCAGCCGCAAAAGTGCCACCTTCTTCTCGCCGCAGGTGCGCCTGCAGGCCTCCGCGGTGTGGGACGCGCTGGAATTCCTGTTGAACGGACTCGTCTTCCTGCTCATCGGCCTGCAACTGCCTTCAGTACTTGCGGGTATCCGGGAGTACAGCCATGCCCGGCTCCTGGTCTACGGCCTTGTTTTCTCAATGGTCCTGATCGCGTTACGTCTGGTGTGGATGTACCCGGCTGCGTTGGGGGCGTACTTTCTGCGCACTCGCCTGCAGCACCAGACGGAATCGCTACCGACACCACGCGGTGTTTTTCTGGTGGGATGGACTGGCATGCGTGGCGTGGTGGCACTGGCCGCCGCAAGTTCGCTGCCTTACACGCTGGGCAACGGCGAGCCGTTTCAGCAGCGCAACATGATTGTGTACCTTACTTTTTGCGTGATCCTGGTGACGCTTGTGGTGCAGGGCGTCACCCTGCCGGCCGTGGTCCGCCTGCTGAAGCTGGACGGTGGTCCGCAGGAGGGATGTGACGAGGGCGAGGCGCGCCGCATCCTGCTGCGGCGTGCCCTGGAGTACCTAAAGGGTTGCAGGGAGACCGATGAACCGGGCCTGCAGCACGCCTATGATGATCTGCTGCACCAGTATGGGCATCGCCTGAACTCCATCGTGGACTGCGGCCCCGGTGTTCCCGCGGAGGACGTTCACGCCCGCACCATGGTCCACGTGATGCTGGAAACGGTGCGCGTCGAGCGCGAAGAGCTGCTCAGCCTACGTGAGAGCGCACGTATCGATGACAGCATTTACCGCCTGCTGGAGAGGGAACTGGACCTGACCGAAAGCCGGTTTGCATCGAGCGTGTAGGCTTCAAGGGTCCGACACATAGTTTTACGGGCGTTTGCAAGTATCCATACAGAATGCAATACATGCCCTTTGTCAGTTGGTTTGCGGCTTCAGCCGCCGGGATTGCGATCTCAGCGGCTAAAGCCGCCAGAAACTTTGGACAACAATGTGAATACTGCCAGGGGCTTCAGTATCCAGTTGCTGCCAAACTGGAATGCTTAGCCCTCAGCCTTAGCAGCCAGCGAGCCAGTCGTTCGCGCGGCTACTTAGAACGCGCCGCAAACGTCATGCCGCGCGAGTGCGCCCACAAGAAAGAGGATCAGAAGTTGCTGTTTCGAGTGCTGTTCCACAACAACTGCTTTGACGGCGCGTGCTCCGCGTCCTTGTTCACGCGCTTCCACCGGGAGTGCTTCGGCACCGCCAGCGAGTACGCCTACACGGGCCTGATGCACCGCGCCGGCGCGCAGTTTGACGAAGCCGAATTCTCCGGCGACGAAAACGCAATCGTCGACTTCAAGTACTCACCTTCGGAGAAGATCACGTGGTGGTTCGATCACCACCAGAGCGCCTTTGCATCGAACGACGACCGTGCGCACTTCGAGCGAGAGCGGGCTCAGAACGCGGCCAATCCGCGCAAGTTCTTCGATCCGCTGTACACCTCGTGCACAGGACTGATTGCGGATGTCGCCCGCAACAGCTTCGGCTTCGATCCCGCAGGGCTTGACGACCTGCTTCACTGGGCAGACATCATCGACGGCGCGAAGTTCGAGTCCGCTGAGTCCGCCGTCCGTCTTGCTCAACCCGCACTGAAGCTGATGACGGTCATCGAATCGACCAGCGATCCGGCGTTTATACCGCGGCTCATCCCGCTGCTAACCGCGCAGCCGCTGGCGGATACGCTGCAGCAAGACTTCGTGCAGCAGGAACTGCAGCCCCGCCTGCAAAAGCACGAGCGCGATATCGAACTGCTGCGTTCACGCGTGGCTGAGGACCGAGGCGTAATCACCTTCGACATCACAGACCAGCCGACGGAGGGCTACAGCAAGTTCATCCCGTACTACCTGCTGCCTGAAGCTGTGTACGTGGTGGGCCTGTCACGGTCCAGCTTCCGCGTGAAGATTTCCGTCGGCACCAACCCCTGGACAACCATACCCTCACAAGATCTAGCCAACATCGCCGCGATCTGCGAACGGTATGGTGGCGGCGGCCACGCCCGCGTTGGAGCGATCAGCGTTCCGGTGGACAGGGCTGACGAGGCGCGGCGGATTGCAGCGGAGGTGACAGCGGAACTCAAGGCGTTGAATCAGCGAAACGCCTTACCGGGGAACGCGCCTTCGCCCCTTCTCTCAGGATGACAGAGGTTCTAAATCTAACCTACGAACCCTTTGGCACCGACAAGTAGCCGGTCACGTTGTTCTTCGTCACGGTGTTCACGACGATTTCAAATAAGGTCGGGTTTTTGCCGCTGTAGAACTGCACCGGCTCGTCCATCGTCCTATCCTTCTTTTCGATGATGCGGTCGTCGGAACTCACATTCAGCGTGTAGCGGCCCTTCTTTGCATCGGCCTTCTTCAACTGCAACTTGACCGAGGACAGCAGCGTAGGCTGCGCGTTCTTCTGCAGGTTGAATTCGTAGTAGGTACGGTCGCCGCGATGCTTCAACATTTCCAGTTCATCGTGGTTACGTGCGATCAGGCCGCTCATTACACCGGCGTCGCCCACGGTCCGCTGCAGTTGTGACTTGGTCTCGGCAAGGTCGGCCTTGGTCGCGCCCAGATCAGTCCTGACACCACCGACATCTGTGCGCACAGTTCCTACATCATTCTTGACTGACGACACATCGGCATTCAGCCGCTGTTCAGCCTCACGCTGCGCCGTGCTAAGCCGCGTGGTGTCGGCCTGCTGTTTGGCCAGAATGGTTGCGGCCCGTGCATCGATCTGCTCCTGCGTTGTACCCAGCCGCTTTGCAAACGCCTCCGACGCAGCGCGCGCGCGGGCGTCCGATGCGGAGAATCGTTGTTGTATGACCTGTTGCGAAGCGGCAAGCTGCTGCTCTGCGCGCGTCAGGCGGCCCTGCAGCAGGAACGCCCAAACCAGCGAACCTATTGCGCAAAGCAAGGCTATCGCGACCGTGATCGGCAACAATGCGGTGTGCGAGGAATGCTGAACTTCGGCGGGACGGGCCTGCAGGTTTGTATCCATAGTTGTGTAGGACGCGCAATTCCAGAAAATGGCGACATCGCGAGGTATAGGCAACAAAGATAGCCGCCACCGACACGAAGCCAGGGCACCCGCATGCTCGCTCACCTCCCTCGCTGTACCTGTACCTGCACTTGTTCCCTATTTCCTGTTCCCTGTTCCTTCGAACTCTAAAATCAAGGCATGGCTTCGCCGGACATCGTAATCGCAGGTGCGGGCCTCATCGGCATGGCCTGCGCCCTGGAGTGCCGCCGCCGTGGCCTCCGCGTGACCGTGCTGGAGCAGGGCCGCGCCGGGCAGGAGGCCTCGTGGGCCGCTGCTGGCATGCTGGCCGCGCACGATCCCGCCAATCCCGCCGCGCTTCAACCGCTGTCAGACCTTAGCCTGTCACTCTACCCAGCGTTTCTCAGCCGCATTGCAGAAGGGAGCGGCATAGCCGTTCCTATCGAGACAGAATGGACGCTGGAGCAGGCCGGGGAAGCCACGGCCGATGCAGTACCCGAAGGTTTCCACGCGGGGGGCTTCCAACGCATTCAGGAGCAGAGCCTGAACCCACGCGTGCTGTTCGCTGCCGTACATGCCGCAGTAAGAAACAGCGGCATCGACCTGCGCGAAGAAAACAGGGTGCAATCGTACCAATCGGAAATCGGCGGCGTTGAGGTCCTGACCGGCCGCGAGAGCTTGCACTGCGGACAATTTCTCGACTGCACCGGCGCGTGGAGCCGTGCACCGGTCCACCCCGCGAAAGGCCAGATGCTGCGCCTGCACGCACCTGGCGCGCTGGCTGTAGAGGCACTTGGAAACATGGTCATCCGCACACCGAAGATTTATCTCGTGCCCAGGCTTGACGGGTCGGTAGTCGTTGGCGCCACCGTGGAAGACGTGGGCTTCGACAAGACGCTGCATGACGCGGATTTGGATACGCTGCAGCAGTGGGCGGCAAATCTTGTCCCCGCGCTACGCACGGCTGGACGTCTCGAGAGCTGGGCAGGGCTGCGTCCCGCAACGCCCGATGAAATGCCGCTGCTGGGCAGCACCGGCCGGAATACCTTTGTTGCCGCAGGACACTTTCGCAACGGAGTTCTACTGGCACCAGCAACGGCACATCTCATGGCGAAACTTCTGTGCGGCGAGGCTACGGGTTTGGACCTGGATGTATTTTCGCCCGTCCGCTTCGTACCGGCGGTATGTTGAAGAGGTGCCTGCGGAGCGCGGTATTCGCGCATCCGTGATGACAACCGCACAAGCCATCCGCTATAAACACGCTTTGTAGCGTTGGCAGGAACTTCACAACAGGAGAACGCGGCCCATGTCGCAGGCTGTCGCCCCCAGGGGCCTTGAAGGCGTTGTTGCCACCACCTCCGGCATCTGCTGGATTGACGGAGACGCGGGCGTGCTGTCCTATCGCGGCATCGACATCCACGAGCTTGCGGCGAAGTCCACCTTCGAAGAAACCACCTACCTGTTGTGGTTCGGCACCCTTCCCACGGCAGACGAATTAAAGAAGTTCTCTGCGGACCTGGCCGCCGCACGCACGCTGGACCCAAGTGTTGTCGAGTTCCTGAAGACGCTGCCAAAGTCCGCGACACCCATGGAGGTGCTGCGCACAGCGGTCAGCCTGCTGAGCATCACCGACCCTGACGGAGACGACAGTTCGCACGACGCAAACGTCCGCAAAAGCCTCAGGCTGACCTCGCAAGTAGCCATGCTGGTCGCGTACTTCGACCGCATCCGCAAGGGCAAGGAAGTTGTCGAACCAGACACCAGCCTTACCCACGCCGGCAATTTCCTATGGATGTTGAACGGTGTCAAGCCGATCGCAGAAGCCGAGCGCGCACTGGACGTCGCGCTGGTGCTGCATGCGGACCATGAACTCAACGCCTCCACCTTTGCCGCGCGCGTCATCGCAGCGACTTTGTCGGACGTACACTCTGCGATCACGGGTGCCATCGGCGCGCTGAAAGGCCCCCTGCACGGCGGCGCGAACGAAGCGGTGATGAAGCTGCTGTATGAGATCGACGCCGCAGGTGCGGACCCGGTCGAGTACGTCCGTGATCTGCTTGCGAAGAAGGTCAAAGTCTCCGGCTTTGGACATCGCGTCTACAAGACGGAAGACCCGCGCGCCACGCACCTGCGCCGCATGTCCAAGGACCTGGGAACGGCAGCAGGCAATGCGCGCTGGTACGAGATGTCAGAGCAGATCGAAGGCTTCGTGCGCGGCGAAAAGAAGCTGAATGCGAATGTGGATTTTTACTCCGCATCGACCTACACCACGCTCGGCATTGACATGGATCTGTTCACGCCGATCTTCGCTGTAAGCCGTATCTCGGGCTGGGCAGCGCATGTGATCGAGCAGCACGATAACAACCGGCTCATACGCCCGCGCGCCGATTACACCGGACCCGCTTACCCCGCGCCGTACATCCCGCTGAACGAACGGTAAGTGCTGCCGGTAAACTTATCGGGTGAGTAAGAAGGCCAGCACCGCAGACCTTGAAAGTGCCGAGGCCATTGCGGTCGTCGATGACATTCTTGCAGGCGTGGGCCTCAGCCACGGTTCGCGCGCCTCGCGCAGGAACACCTGGGCTGACGGCGAACGCCGCCTGGTAGGCCGCAAAAAAGATGCGGCGGCAAAAGCTGCAGCCGCCCCCACCGAGCAGCCGCAGCCTGTTCTCATTGCATCGCTCACCGCAGCGGAGTCGCTTGTGCACGGCTTCTCCACACGTGCGGGCGGGGTTTCGCGCTGCTACCGGACCTGGCTGCCGGAAGGTGCGGGCGACCTGAACCTTGGCTTTACAAGGCATGACGAACCAGAGAATGTCCGCGAAAATCGCAGGCTCTTCCTAGCCTCCATCCACGCCGACAGCTTCAAACACTTCGCCCTGCTGAACCAGCGGCACACACCCATCGTGCGCGTGCTGAGCGCTGCCGCGGATGCCACGGATGACTTCCTGCAGCCTGCGGCGACGCGTGGCGACGCCGCCATGACGGACGTTCCGGGCATCCTGCTGACGGTGCAGACCGCCGACTGCGTCCCCGTGCTGCTGTTCGAT
>CAXUEW010000199.1:2189-6699 GCA_964250115.1 uncultured Terriglobus sp. | reverse complement strand
GATCTACATCGCCACGCTGAACCTGCTGGGTGTGCTTGCCTTCGTGGGTTGCTGTCTTGCTGTCGGTGTTCGTTCCGTGCCGCGGCGAAACATCAGGAGAAAGTTTTCCCCGGAGGCCTGCCGGCGCCTGCTCGTGGGCGGCGCAGTCGCTGGATCCATCGGTTTTCTTTGCTGGGCAGTCACCATTGTGAATGTTGGCGGCTTCGTGAACGCTTATAGCGCTTCCTACTCCGGTGGATGGGACGACAGCGGTTACATTCGTGACGGCAGCATTCTGCTGCTGGTGGGTGTCAGTGCAGCCATGCTGTCGCGCAGCGCTGGTGGACCGCGCTGGCCTGCATACAGCATGATGCTGATCTTCGGCCTGCCCTGGCTGGCAGCCGCACTGCTCATGGCGCGGCGCGGACCAACCTTTGAACTGGCAATGTTCACCTTCATGAGCTGGTACGTGAACCGCAAAAAGCGTCCGCCGGTAGTTGCCCTGGGACTCGCAGGCGTTTGCCTGGGTTGGCTGGTGCTTTTTCTTGTGACGAATCGGGGTTCCATTTACATCGGATCCAGTTTTGACGTGAAGACCGATGTAAGCAACATCGTCGAATCATCCGACACCGGTAACGAATGGATCTACGGTGCGGGGACAGTTCTCAGTTCCGAGCGGCGCGATCATTACTTCTGGATGCGCCGCTACCTGGCGCAGATCCTGGTCAGGCCCGTGCCGCGAGCCATCTGGCCGAACAAGTATGAAGACTTTGGCGTGCCGGAATTGCTGCACAACGCTGGAACGGGCGAAGGATTCGGTGACACGTTGGGCTGGAAAGGCGCAGACGGTTCTGCCCCTGGCATTGTTGCGGATTTGTGGGTTGAGGTCTGGTGGTTTGCAGTGCCGTTGATGGGTGTGCTGGGCTGGCTATATGGGTGGGTCTGGAAGAAAAGCGTCATGACTGGCGGGCCGTGGGTTAGCCAACTCATCGTGCTCAATGCCATCTCTATCTACCTGGTCATGCAGACCATGGAAGCCGTGATCTTTCGTTCGCTGCTGCTGTCCATTCCCAGCTGGCTGATGTGGCGATACGCACGTCGATCCAGTACAGCTGAACAACATCGATCTTTGCGGCTGCCTGCCAGCCGAGAGGAATTTGCAACTTTCTTGTAAGGCTTCACGGCTTACTTTTAGCGGGGTTAGGAATGACACAGAGTAGCGTACAGGCAGGTGGAGAACGTACAGCGTGCCGTGTAGCAGTCATATGGATCGACTGGTACGCGTATCACCTGGCACGCTTCAAGGGGCTGCAGTCGGCCCTGGGAAGTAACGGTGAAGTTCGTGGCATTGAACTCGTAGGAGGCGTGGGTGTTCACAAAGGCTACAACTTCCGGGCGGGTCTGCCAGAAGATATGCCGGTGGAGACCATGCGGCCGCATGACAGTTGGCACGAGACCGGCAAACTGAGCCTTGCCATTGCGCTGGTACGGCGCTTGACCGAGCTCAACCCGTCGGTGGTCTTGGTTCCCGGTTACTACACGCTGCCCGCGATCGCGGCTGCGCTTTGGTGCAGAGCCAAGCACCGCACCTGCGTGCTGATGACGGAAACCACCGCCACCGACCACATCCGTGTCGGCTGGCGTGAGAAGTTAAAATCCGGATTGATCCGGGGGCTCTTTGACTGGGCAGTGACCGGCGGCACGGCACACGACCGCTACCTGGACCAGCTTGGCTTCCCAAAGAACCGGATCGCCCACTTCTACGATGTCGTTGGAAACGCGAAAATTCAGGAAGATGTCGCCGAGCTTCGGCGCGACGGCAGACAGGGAAACGCGGCACTGCCGTCTGATTACCTGCTCTTTGTAGGCCGTCTCTCCCCGGAGAAGAACGTCCTTGGCCTGCTCAAGGCGTGGTTCGCCTATCGTTCGGCAGGTGGCACATGGTCCTTGCTGTTCGCCGGTGATGGGGAGCAAGGCGACGCACTGAAGCAGCTTGCGGAAAGCAGTGCCTTCGGGAACGATGTTCGATTCTTGGGCCATCGAAGCGCAAGGGAACTGCTGCCGGTATACGCCTTTGCCAAAGGTTTTGTGCTGCCCAGTACGCGCGAGCCGTGGGGCCTTGTGGTTAATGAAGCCATGGCTGCGTCACTTCCCGTCATCGTGTCAAACCGCTGCGGCTGCGCGGAAGATCTTGTGCGCCACGGGGAAAATGGGTTTGTCTTTGATCCTTCCGCAGAGTCAGATCTGGCCCAATGCCTCCAACGTTTGGAGGCTCTTCCAGAAGAGGAGCGCTCCCGCCTCGGTGAACGCTCGCTTGCACGGATTGCAATCTTCTCTCCTCAGAATTTCGGGCAGGAGATTGCCGCGATCGCAGACGCCGCTGCGAACGGGTCCGCGGGAGGCAAGCGCCGGAACCGGGTCAAGCTGACTGAGGTCTCACGTGGCAACGCTTGAGCACGCAAATGTTGCAGAGGCGGTACGAGACGCCAAGGGGGTGCGTAGCCCGGAGAGAAGTTCAGAGGGGCAATGGCTCCAGGTTCTACCGCATCTCGACCCAGCCTATGGCGGACTTACAGCTGTAGTGCCCAGACTCGCAAGCGAACTCGTCACGCAGGAAGGTGTGCCTGTCCACGTCTCGGCATTCTGCGTGCCGGGAGAAGAGAGTTTTGCGGCCGGTCGGCAGGAGCTTTCCATTTGGCCGCTCTCGCGTTCTGCATGGGCTTCGAACCCTAAATTGAAATCGGCCTTTCAGGCAGAAGTGGCGGGCAGCGCCGGCGTCCATATTCATGGCCTTTGGGAAGGCAGTACGCAGTTGGCCGCGACTACCGCGCGCAAGGCTGGAATCCCTTACGTGCTTTCTGCGCACGGCATGCTGGACCCCTGGGCGCTTGCGAATAAGCGCTGGAAAAAGCTGTTGTATGCGGCGCTTTTTGAGCGGCGAAACGTGCGTGGTGCCGCCTGCCTGCATGCTTTGACCGGCGCGGAAGCCCAGGATTATTGGCGCTTTGGGTGCAAAGGACCCATCGCCGTAATTCCAAACGGAGTCGAGGCCGACCGGAATGCTACTCCCGAGGGCTTTCTCAATGCGTTTCCGCGCGCTCGAGAGAAGGACCTGGTGCTCTTCCTGGGGAGAATTCACTTCAAGAAGGGCGTCGATTTGCTGGTCAAGGCCTGGGCGGAGATTGCAGATCAGTTCCCCGATGCCATGCTCGTGTTCGCTGGACCTGACTCTGAAGGTACCCTCGCGAAGGTGCACGAAGCTGTTCGCCAAGCTGACTTAGCGGATCGAGTCCTGTTTACGGGCATGCTGGACGGTTCCATGAAATGGAGCGCGCTGGCTGCTGCAACCTGCTTTGTTCTGCCCTCGTATTCGGAAGGCCTAAGTGTTGCGGCTCTGGAAGCCCTCGCGATGGGTATTCCGGTGATCCTTTCTGGCGAATGCCACCTGCCACAGGTCGCGGAGCATGGAGCCGGTTGGATCGTGCAGACCGACGTTCCATCGCTGGCGCGAGCGCTGGAGACCGCTCTTGAATCCTCAGCCGAGGAGCGGCAGCGCCGGGGGCAGAATGCCAGAGATCTTGCGCAGCGAGAGTTCAGTTGGAGCAGCGTCGCCGCGCGCATGGCTCAGGTGTATCGATGGGTGAACGGCGGAAAATTCCCCACAGACGTTGACATTGTGCAGGGTGATGCATGAACTCACCCGTCCAGCTTCGTCGTTATGACAACAGTTGGTATCGTCCTGGCCGGTCGTTTTTCTGGCAAGCAGCCTGGCTCTTCCTCGGTCTGCCGCTGTTCAGGAGCCCGTTGCTGCCGTTCTCGCGTTTGCGTGTCGCCCTTCTACGTGTCTTCGGGGCTAAAGTCGGGAACGGAGTCGTGATTCATTCGGAAGTGCACGTGAAGTATCCCTGGCACCTGCAGGTAGGCAACGATTGCTGGATTGGCGAGCGTGCCTGGATCGATAACCTGACTACAGTGCGGCTGGGCAATGATGTTTGCATCTCTCAGGACTGCTACATTTGCACAGGCAACCACAACTGGTCAGATCCAAATTTCGGCCTGATCGTGCGGCCAGTGGAGCTTGGCAACGGATCGTGGGCGGGTGCCCGAAGCGTCCTACTGCCCGGTGTATCGCTTGGTGAGGGCGCAATCGCCGCCGCGGGTAGCGTTGTAACGCACGCGATCCCGCCCTTTGAGGTCCACGCAGGAAATCCGGCGATCTTTGTTCGAAAGCGGCACATCCGAGACGTGGAGTCCGTGCGTACAACCAAGGATGGTAGTTGAGTGCGAGTGTTGCTGATGAATCAGTTCTTCTGGCCGGACAGTGCCGCGACCAGTCAGCTGCTGACAGACCTTGCGCGCGATCTGGTAGGTGCGGGTCATCAGGTTGACGTGATATGTGGTGGCACCTACGCAGCCACTGCCGCGGAAGAGGCGCCCGCCGTCACCATTCATCGGGTCAAGAGCCTTCGCTTTTCACGCGGTGTTGTGGGCCGAATTCTCTCCTACGCCACCTTCTATGGTGGCGCAGCGC
>CAXUEW010000199.1:0-2179 GCA_964250115.1 uncultured Terriglobus sp. | reverse complement strand
ACCATTGCGAGCCCCGAGGTGTTCATCGCCGCGGCCGCCGAGCGGACGAAGACCATCATGTTGGGCTCCGGCGTGACCAGCCTGCCGTACCACCACCCGTTCCTGGTGGCGCAGCGCTTCGTGCACTGACTGTTCCAAAACCGGATGTGGTGCTTACACTCACGACGCCGCCCTTGCTCTCAGTGATTGGCGCGATTGTCCAAAGGCTTAGGTCCTCGCGTTTCTTTATATGGGAAATGGACGTTTATCCGGACGTAGCGGTGGATCTGGGTTACCTTCCTGCTGGCGGTCTGGGTGCCCGCGCGGTCGGCCTGTTAGCAGATTGGTCCAGACGGCAAGCTGACGGCATCGTCGCTCTTGGCGAATGCATGCGCGCGCGCCTGGTTGCACGAGGAGTCAGTACGTTGAAAATCACGACGATTGACAACTGGGCAGACAGCAGCCAGATTCGCGTGCTGCCCAGAAAGGCCAATGACTCCAGGCTTGAAATTGTCTATTCGGGCAACCTGGGACTGGCCCATGACATTGACACCGTGCTAGCCGCAATGCTGCGTCTGCAGGATGATCCTCGTTTCCACTTCACTTTTGGCGGCGGCGGAGCACGACATTCACAACTGACTGAATTTATAACTGTAAACAAGTTTGACGCGGTAACAATCAGGCCATATGTGGCCAGGGCTGATCTTAGCGAAATCCTTGGATTTGGGGACATCGGCCTTGTCACACAACGCGATGATTGCAGTGGGTCTGTAGTTCCCAGCAAAATATATGGTCTTATGGCCGCAGGTCGCGCCATACTGTTCATAGGTCCCGCGGCTGCAACGCCTGCGCACATTGTCAGAACGTATCACTGCGGATGGCACGTGGCCTGTGGCGATGCGGATGCGCTTGTAAAGCTTCTTCAACGTCTTGTAACGCACCCGGAAGATATTGATACTGCCGGGCGCAATGCAAGGCGGGCACTGCTCGATCATTTCGACCGCCCCATTGGTACCGGTCGCATGATCTCTCTACTTACCGGGCACAGGGATAATCCTGGGTCCATGCCATGTCACTAACTCCGGTTGACGCAACCGACTAACCCGTACTAAGTGCCACCAAAAATAAGGAGAGAGCAATGTTCCTCACACTGCTACTCGGCCTGCTGAGCTTTGTCCTTTGCTTCATTTTCACTCCCATGTGCCGTGCTATCGCCCTTCGGTATAACTTGGTGGACAAGCCAGATGAGGCTCGAAAGTTCCACAAAACACCTACGCCGCGTGTCGGCGGTCTTGCCATTGTTCTTGCCTATGCAACGGCGCTCGGCATCATGCTGCTGGTTCCGCTAAGTAATGAGCATTTGCATATTCAGCACTATGCCTTGTTGCGCGTTCTTCTGCCGCCGGCCGCACTGATTTTTCTGCTTGGCCTGCTGGATGACCTGGTCACGCTGTCTGCGCTTCAGAAGCTTGCTGGTCAGGTATTTGCCTGCGTGACAGCGGCAGTGCTCGGGCACTTGTACGCTCCGGAAAGCTTCATGTTCGGGTCGCCGCATTCGCTGCTGGCACAACCGATCGTCAGTATTACCATCTGCACCATGTGGCTGGTGCTGTGCACGAATGCCATCAACCTGATTGACGGCATGGACGGTCTTGCCTCGGGCATTGGGCTTGTGGGCACGATCGCGACTCTGATGATCGGGCTGTATACGCACAACGCCGGACTGGTGATCGCCACCGTGCCACTGGCGGGTGCGCTGCTTGCGTTTTTGTTCTACAACTTCAACCCTGCCTCGATTTTCCTGGGCGATTGCGGCAGTTTGACCATCGGCTTCATGCTTGGAGCGATTTCGCTTACATGGCAGCATCACGGCGGCGGTATGACACTTGGCATGCTGGCACCCATTACTGTGCTGGCATTGCCTTTGCTCGATGTCGCACTGGCCCTTGGCCGCAGATTCCTGAGAAGTGTGCCGCTCTTTTCGCCTGATCGTGGGCACATCCACCACGTCATCCAGGCGCGGGGTTTCCAGACAAAAACCGCAGCCTGGATCATGTATGGAGCCTGCACTGTAGCAGCTATTTTCTCAGTGGCTGGCAGCCTTTTCCCGCGTGCATTCCGCATCAGCGGGTATGTTGTGCTGGCGGCTCTTTTGCTCAGCGCTGTGCGCTATCTGGACTATGTCGAGTTTCGTGCCCTT
>CAXUEW010000198.1:0-6710 GCA_964250115.1 uncultured Terriglobus sp. | reverse complement strand
CTCGTCGACCTTGATGGAGGTCCGGTCCAGCTCGATCTTCGTCGATTCAAGGTTCAGGTTGGCGGTACGCGGCGCACGGCCAATGGCGATCAGCACCTTGTCCGCTTCCAGGATGTTGTCCTTGCCGTCACTGGTCTTGAAGTGGACCTTCACGCCGTCTGCCGTCTCCTCGATCTTGTCCATCTTCGCGGAGACATGGCAAGTGATGCCCTTCTTCTTGTACTGGCGAAGGAACTCCTTCGAGACGTCGATGTCCTCAGCGGGCACCACGCGGTCGGCCATCTCGATGATGGTCACCGGCACCTTGAAGCTGTTGAACACCGACGCAAACTCCACTCCCACCGCGCCCGATCCGATGACGACCAGCGACTTCGGCAGCTTGTCCAGCGACAGGATTTCAATGTTCGTTAGGATCTTGTCGTTTGCGGTGTAGCCGGGGATCATGCGCGCGTCCGACCCGCTGGCCAGCACCAGCTTCTTGGCCAGCACCTGCTGCTTTTTGCCTTCGAACTCCACATCGACGGTCAGCACGCCGTCCTTTGCCGGGCCGGTCAGCCTGCCCAGGCCGCGGATCAGGGTAACCTTGTTTTTCTTCACCAGGTACTGCAGGCCGGCGGTGTGCTTGTTGATGATGTCGCCCTTGCGCTTCAACACCTGCTGCCAGTTCACCGCGCCCGTGCCGATGTTGTCGATGCCGTACATCGCGCCTTCATTGGCGTGATCAAAAATCTCGGCAGAGAACAGCATCGCCTTGGTGGGCACACAACCCACGTGCAGGCAGGTGCCGCCCAGCTTGTCGCTCATCTCGATCAGCGCGACCTTCAACCCATACTGTGCCGCGCGAAATGCGCAGGAATAACCCGCCGGGCCGCCGCCAACGACGGCCACATCAAAGACTGTTTCTGCCACAGAAATCTCTCCCTAAAACGCAGACGGAAAACGCTCATCTGCAGGCACAGACCTTGGTCCGCGCTACAAGTCAAGTTTACGCCTCCCGTCAAGGGCGGGCACGCCAGCCCGATTGGCCTGCACCATCACTTGGTAACGTTGGTGTTACTATGTTCACGTGATCGAGATACGCGCCTATGCAACTGAGGATGGCAAGAGTCCTTACAGCAAACGGTTTAAGAGCTTGAACACACCGGCGGCAATCAAGATCACAACGGCGCTGGAGCGGATGGAAGACGGTAACTTCTCGAATGTGAAGGCGGTCGGCGCAGGGGTAAGCGAGTACAAGGTTAATTTTGGCCCTGGCTACCGGATTTACTTCGGCATGGATGGCGCGACGCTGGTCATCCTGCTCTGCGGCGGGTCAAAGCAAGGTCAGTCTGACGATGTCGCAGATGCGAAAGCCTATTGGACCGATTACAAGAAGCGAAAGCGCTTGGCAAAGGAGTAACAACGATGGCACTGACAATCGACTTCCGCGAGACGATTCGCGAACGCGCCCAGACCGATGCAGCGTTCCGTCGCGGTCTGCTGCAGGAAGCAGTCGAACTCATGCTGTCCGGCGATGTGAAAACGGGGCAGAAGATCATCCGCAACTACATCAACGCAACGGTCGGCTTTCAGCAACTGGCCGAGCGCATCCACACGCCGGAAAAGAGCCTGATGCGCATGTTCGGGCCAAAGGGCAATCCTTCCTCGCTGAACATGTTCGGCGTCATCGCCGAACTGGCCAAGGTCGAAGGGGTGAACCTGTCGCTGAAAGCCAAGCCGATCCCGCACGTCTGATGCGCAGGATCACACTGCTCAATGAGCAACAGAAAGCATATTCCGCTGTACACTTTGCCGTATGAAGCTTGATGACCTAACACCAGCGGTCCGGAATGCAGTTCGTCGCAATCTTATGGTCCGACGTTCCTTAAGGCTGAGGCTTGATACGGACGCCACCAAGGTTGATCCTTTTCAAGGTCTGACTGTTCTGGAACGCTTTCAGCGATGCAACCTGCGCCTGAGACGGTTACGCCAAGTCAGCGTCTAGCTGTCAAGAAAAGATGATCGAGTTCGGAATGATCAAGTACATAGTCGCTTTAGCTGTGTTGCTGCTTTCTCAATGCTCAGCAGCTTATGGTGCAGAGTGCGGCGTTCCTGCAGTCGACGAATCTCACACCACGCTGGTTGTATATCGGCCACATAATCAATATGGCATGCTGATTGGCACGGACGTTTACATCGACAATGTACGGGTGTGTCGATTGTCAAACGGCCGATTCATAGTTGCCCCTGTCTCTCCAGGTCAGCACCAACTTCGTGTTGGCTCTGAAAAGAACGTCCCAGTTGATCTGAAGCTTGGCAGTGCTTACTACTTCCGCATTGGAGTTTCAGTCAGCTTGTGCTGTAAACCTCAGTCGGCTTTTCACTTGCAGGCTGCGACTGCACAAGGTGCATCCGTAGAACTGGTCAACACAGAACCCCAAGTTAATGAAATGAAGCTGCCTGTCCTCATAGCTCCGGACATTGGTGCGCCAGTGCAGTAAACATATATCAGTCTCCCGCCTTCAACGCTCCAGCAACCTTGTACGCACTGAAGACAACGCACGACGGGAATGCCTGCGAACTGACGAGTTCGAGGGTGCGGGCCGGGGTGCCTTCTGCGAAGAGGCGCTTTCCCGTGCCCAGCAGGATTGGGTAGACGATCAGCACGACCTCATCCGCAAGGCCGTGTTCGAGCAGCGCGGAGGTCAGCGTGGAGCTGCCGCAGAGGATCAGGTCCGGGCCGTCGCCCGACTTGAGGCGGCGAACACCCTCGACTAGATCCGGCCCGACGCCCTCCGCCGGGCCCCACTCCAGGCTTTCCGGGTGGTGGGTCACGATGTATTTCGTCGCCCCGTTGATGCGGTCTGCCCAGGAGCTGCTCGGTGCCGCCGGCCAGTAGCCCGACCAGAGATCATAAGTGCGGCGGCCCAGCAGCAGATCGTAGCGCTCTCCATACGCCGCCAGCAGCGCGTCGTGGCCCGCAGGCGTCCGGTACGGCGCGGTCCAATCGCTGTAGGGAAAGCCGTCGTCATCGGGGGAGTGCTGGATCACGCCGTCCAGCGAAATGTGTTCGAAGATTCTGAGCTTGCGCATGTAAGTCTCCGCGTTCGAAGATCACGGTATCAGCACGAGATCAGCCTGTCACCGGTCTCCCAACATTGCGCCCAAAAGTGGGTGCCCCATTCAATGCACCTGCGCATGAGTGGGTCCGTCATCCCGCACATCGCAAAGAGCGCGATGTACGGGGCACCCAATGCGTGTATCTTTTCTGACATGCTGCAGGACAGAGCTAAACGAGCAATAAGCGCCGCGGTCTTCGGACTTGGTATTTTGGGTAGCCTCGCTGGATGCGCCGTCTACCCAGGCGCTCTGTTCGTTGTAGGTGCTAATGACTGCACTCAAGAAGTCCTCGCAATCACGTTTGCTTGCGCTACTCCGTTGCCAGTCTGTGTCCTTGCACTTTGGAACAGGGTAGTCGCAGGAGCCTGGTTGATCTTTGCTGGAATCTTCTTTGTCTACGGCATGCTGGCACAACGAGCCTTCATGATGAACGTACGACACTTTGATAATCAGGAGAGCGTTCTCAGGACCATCGTTGGCAGCTTGGCGGTAAGTGCACCCTTGATTGCTGTGGGGCTTTCGGAGTGCTGACTGGTCGAGCAGGATGGCCGTCAGCCTGGAAGAGGGCTAATCCAACTTCTGATTGCCCATAAGCACTCTGTAAAAGGCTAGCGTAGCAAAGCGGACCTCAGGGGCTGAAGCCCCATTTTGCGGGATTCTGTGTGGCATGGCTGAAGCCATGCCCTTCCGAATGCAAGACCGGTTTCTAGTTGCCGGTATCCACCGGTTGTGCGTTCAGAGAAGGTGGCTTTAGCCACCGAGATAGATCGGCATCTCGAAAGTACGTGGCTTTAGCTGTGATGTCTCAACAGGTTGTTGTGATCGAGTTCTGCTTAGCAGATAGGCGGGATTTGTTTGAGGCTGGCATGTGGTCTGTGCCAGTTGTCCTGGTGTGTCCATGGCTTGAGGTGTTGAAGCCGTTGGGCTGTGTTTTCGCATCGGCCTTCTAACGGCTAAAGCCGCTCTGTGCCCTGCCCGATAGCCACAGCCACTTGTCCAGGCGCAAGTGCACTTATCGCAGCAGGCCGCCCCCATTGCCGAGAAACAACGCGCTTCTTGTGACCACGGCATTCAGCAGGACGATGCTGAAGAGGATGGTCAGGCAATCTTCGGCAACGGCTACAGGCCAGTCGGGGCACTTCAATCCAAGGACGCACCGTGTGCGCGCGAACCATCCCCCGTAAGTTCCGATCAGCGCCCCAAGGATCCCAACCAGAATCGCAGTGACAGGGTTCAGTAGCAGTGGCTGCGCCAGCAGCAGCGCCACGAAGGCTCCGAACAGCGAGCGCCCAATCAGACCGACGGGCGAAGTGCGGCTGGGCGTGCTCGGCAGCTTGTCGCCAATGTACTCGCCCAGCGCCATCAGCGTGAAGATACAGACCGCGATGAGGTTCGCGGTAAACGAGCGCCAGCCCACCAGGTGCAGTGCGTTGCGATAGGCGAACCAGCACAGCACTGCAATCGGTGTCAGGGTGCGCAGACCCGTGCACACACCCAGAAGCAAGACCAAAAGAAATCCCATGCACATAGGATGCATGCGCTTCAGAAGAAAGTCTGCTGAAATCGCTGCCGATGGGGTAAGGTGCACACATGCCCACATCTTTCAGAAGCTTTCGTTCGCAGATGCTTGTCCTTTTTTGCTGTGTTCTGGCCGCACCATCTGCAACATTGCATGCTCAGCAATCTGAACAGCGTGTGCAGGCACTGAGCGAAGCCTTCTGGCAGTGGCGTGCGACGGAGCAGCCGTTTACGAACGACGATATCCCGCGCATCGACCGGCCAAGTGGCTTCACTGCAAAGTGGTCAGCCAAGGATGTGGCAGGCTACGAGAAGAGCATCGCCGGGTTCGAGCGCGACTGGCGCGCTTTGGACGTAGATGCCGCGCCGGTTCCGGTGCAGGTGGACTATCGCTTGATTGGCTCTGCAATCGCTCGCGTGCGTTGGGAGCTGGACGTGATCTCCGACTGGAAGCGCAACCCGTTCTTTTACGTGGACCAGGGTTTGACTGCGGTGTACACGCTGATGCTGAGGCCTGCGCCCTTCGACGCGGAGCGGCAGCATGACGTGGTTCTACGGCTGGCGAGCGTGCCCCGGCTGCTGGACGAGGGCCGCGCCAACCTCTCGGACATGCGGCAACCGTATGCCGTCATTACGATGGAAAGACTGAACGGCATAGAAGCGCGGATGACGCGTTTTCGCGATGGCGTGCATGCTGCCGCGGGCTTTTCACCCGCGGCGCTTGCCGACTTTGACAAAGCAGAAGCCGACGCGGTGAAAGCGCTTGTCGCCTATCGCGAATGGCTGCGGCCGAAGGTTTCGGCGCTGAAGGTGGAGACGGCCGTGGGCCGCGAGGGCTATCTCTACTTCCTGCGTAACGTTGCACTGCTGCCGTACACGCCGGAACAAATTCTGGCCATTGGCGAACAGGAATTTCAGCGCGCCGTCGCGTTTGAATCCCTGCAGAAGGCCGCGAACATCGGCTTGCCCGAAACACCTGTCTACTCAAGTCTTGCCCTGCAGATTGCAGATCAGGACAAGGGGGAGCGGGCCATTCGCGCCTACCTGGTGAGCCATGGCATCCTGAGCGAACCGGCAAAGCTCAAGCACTACCACTATGTCGAAATTCCACCGTACCTTGCTGCACTGTCGTTTCTGGGCGTGGTCGATTACCTGACCAGCCCGAATCACCTGGATGACGAGAGCGTGTCTTACAAGAGTGCGCCGCGCGCTGACTCGGGCTTTTTTGCGGCTATTGCCGCACGCGATGTGCGCCCCTTGACGATTCACGAAGGTTCACCCGGCCATTTCTATCAGATGAGCTGGAGCTTCCATCACGCGGATCCCGTGCGGCGCTACTACTATGACTCGGAGTCGCAGGAGGGCATTGGCTTTTACGCGGAAGAGATGATGATGATCGGCGGCCTGTTCGACGGGCAACCGAAGACGAAGGAAGTCATCTACAGCTTGATGCGTCTGCGTGCGTTGCGCGTGGTGGTGGATGTGAAGCTGGCCACGGGAGAGTTCAGCCTGGAGCAGGCCGCGAAGTATTTACAGACGGTGGTACCCATGGATGAAGGCACGGCGCGTAGCGAGGCGGCGATGTTCGCATCGACACCGGGGCAGGCCATTACGTACCAGATCGGCAAGACGGACATTCTGCACCTGATGACCGACGCACGCGAGCAGCAGGGAGCCGCGTTCAAGCTGCAGGCGTTTCACGACTTTGTGTGGGAGAACGGCAACCTGCCTTTCAGCCTGCAGCGCTGGGAGATGCTGGGCGATAAAACCCAGGTTCCGCCGATTGCGCCGACGTTCGCATGGACGGGCCGATAGCCTGTAGCCTCGTACTGTGAAGCTGCGCAGCGACAAAGTAGAGCCGGGAACGCAGCCGGCAACCGACCTTATCTTCGGCGAGTGGTACCCGGCGCTGCGTGCGAACATGCTGCGTCGCGGCAAGTCGACCACCGCGCTGTTGCTGGGTGTGCCGCTGCTGCTGGGCCGCAAGAATGACGGCTCGCTGTTTGCCATGCGCGACCTGTGCCCGCACCGCGGCATCCCGCTTTCCGCAGGCTGGTTCGACGGCGAGACGGTGCAATGCCGCTATCACGGCT
>CAXUEW010000197.1:0-6730 GCA_964250115.1 uncultured Terriglobus sp. | reverse complement strand
GTGCTGGTGCCCGTGGGCTTATGCAGCTCATGCCCGGCACTGCCGCACAGCTCCACGTGAAGCACAGTTTTGAGCCGGGCGAGAACGTCAGTGGCGGCAGCGCATACCTGGACGGCCTGCTGAAGCGATATCACGAAAATATCGCGCTGGCCCTGGCTGCCTACAACGCCGGTCCAGGTGCGGTAGACCGCTACCACGGCATTCCACCGTTCCATGAAACCCGCCTCTACGTCGCGCGGGTTCTGAAGGAATTCAACCGGCGTGTACGGCAGGAAGCCGCCGCGCGGGCGTCCGGGGCTACCGCTGAAGCTACAAATCCTGCGGGCATGAGCGCAGACCGATAGATGGAAAGTTGCAAATAGATGGAGAAACGCAAGGCGGCTATCTACGTTGCTACAGCCCTCGTGATCGCTCTGATTGCCTGGAAGCTGCACACATCCAATTTCGACTGGGGAGCGTTCTGGCAGGCGTGCCGCAGCGTCGACTGGCGACTGTTGATCGTGGCGATTCTGATCATGTACACCAATTTCATTTTCCGGGCTGCACGCTGGGCTGTCTTACTTAGACCCTCGCTGAAACCTGGACAAACCGTTCCTTGGTGGATGCTGGTTGGATCCCAATGCATCGGCTTTGCCGGCCTAGCGGCGCTGGGACGCATCGGAGAGTTGATCCGGCCCTATCTTGTCAGCCGCCGCACAGGCCTGACGTTCTCATCGCAGATTGCAGTGGTCGCGGTGGAGCGTATTTTCGACCTAGGCGCGTTTGGCATCCTGTTCGCCGGTAACCTTCTGCTTTCCTCCGGCCTGGACACGTTGCCCTACCACAATCGGTATCATTTGTTCGGCTATGCCATTGCGGGTGCCATTGCGTTCCTATCGCTGTTTGTTGTGTTCACGCTGTATGCCGGCGAGGCAGTTGCACGCCTGTTTGGCGGCGTCGCAGGTAGGTTCTCAAAGTCCGCCGGCGCGGCCGTTTCCGCTAAAATTCTTGAGTTTCGCAACGGCCTGAACACGATTGGCAGCTTCCGCGACTTCCTGCTTGCGACCTTGTACAGCCTGCTCACCTGGGCCAGTATTGCCGTTAGCTACATCGTAGTTGCGCGCGCATTCCCCGCACCTGTGCATAACCTGACTATCTCGCACATCGTCTTGCTGCTTGGCTTCAGCGTGGTGGGTAGCCTGGTGCAACTGCCGGGCATTGGCGGTGGCGCACAGTTGCTGATGATTACCGCGCTGACGGTATTGTTCGGCATCCCAAAAGAACTTGCGACAAGCGCTGGGATGATCCTTTGGTTTGTCGGCTCGCTCACAGTCATTTTGCCTGGAGCGATCTTTGCGCGCGTTGAACAGGTCTCGCTGCGGTCCGTGGCACGACAAAGTGGAGAGGCGGGCAAAGAGGCGGAACCTTTCCGGTACACTGAGGCTCCATGAAGTGTCCGTTTTGTGGCTACGCCCAGGATAAGGTCGTCGATTCGCGCGAGAGCAAGGAAGCCGACAGCATTCGCCGGCGGCGCGAGTGCGAACACTGTGGCAAGCGCTTCACAACTTATGAGCGCATTGACGAAATCCCGTACATGGTTGTCAAGAAAGATGGGCGGCGCGAAAAGTTCGATCGCCAAAAGGTTCTCAGCGGCCTGTTGCACGCCTGCGAAAAACGCCCCGTGCCCACAGGCAAGCTGGGCAAGATTGTGGATGAAGCCGAAGCTTATGTCGTAGACTCGCCCGAACGCGAACGCACCACAAACGAAATTGGCGAGTTGATCATGAATCATCTGCGCGACCTGGACACGGTCGCCTACATCCGGTTTGCTTCGGTGTACCGCGATTTCAAGGATGTGCGCGAGTTCAAGGAAGAACTGGAAGGCTTGCTGGGATTACAGCGCAACCGAAAGTAGACAGGGCAGGCGTAAACCTGGCCAGCCTTTCGTCGCATCACATCGTCCGTCGCACTGAGGTACAACATGCACACTGTTGGTCTACCGTTCTGGTTCTTGGTTCTCAGCCTGTTTCTGCCACGCATTTCGCTGCTGGTGATGTACCTGCAAGACCATCCGGGTGGTGCATTCGTCATCAACCTTGTGCCGCTGTTGATTGCCGTGCTGGTGCCGAGACTGTTGATTCTTTTCATGATCTATACCGCTCAAGGACTTAGCGCTTGGTTCCTGATCCACGCGGTAGGTCTGCTGATTGCATGGGGCGGCATCGGAGGCGGAACCTATCGGCGACGCTACCGTAACGACATTTAGCCGTTTCTCCCGCCTTTTCACGTATCCTTGGAAACGAGGATTGGGGAGCAATGGAACGTCGCAAAGTAGGTATATTGGGCGCAACCGGCACAGTCGGTCAGCGCTTCATTCAGCTCCTGCACAATCACCCTTGGTTTCAGGTTGCGTGGCTGGCGGCAAGTGAACGCTCCGCCGGCAAGCGCTACGCAGATGCCTGCCGCTGGAAACTGGACACGCCTTTGCCCGCATGGGTTGGCGAGATGGTTCTGCAACCCAACACACCTGCCGCAAGCACGGCAGAAGTGCCTCGCATTATCTTCGCCGCGCTGGATGCGGACGTTGCTCAAGACCTGGAACCACAATTTGTGTCGGCGGGTTGCGCGGTGATCTCGAACTCCAGCGCATTCCGCATGGCTCCGGATGTGCCGCTGGTCGTGCCTGAAGTCAATGCAGATCATTTGGATCTCGTGAGCACGCAGGCTTCATACAGCAGCCCTCAGGGTGGCTACCTGGTCACCAATCCCAACTGTTCTGCCATCGGGCTGGTGCTCGCGCTAAAGCCGCTGGAAGAGCATTTCGGCATCGAAAGCCTCTTTGTCAGCACTATGCAGGCGGTTAGCGGTGCGGGGTATCCCGGTGTTCCATCGCTCGACATCCTTGGCAATGTGGTTCCCTTCATCAAGAACGAGGAAGAGAAGATGCAGGAGGAAGTCGGCAAGCTTCTGGGCCGCTATACCGGCAACAGCATTGAAAGCCTGCCCGCGCGTGTCAGTGCACATTGCAACCGTGTGGCCGTGATCGATGGACACACCGAGTGCGTCTCGATCAAGTTGAAAAAGCCTGCAACTCAGGATGAAATCCTTGGTGCCTGGAGCAGCTTTCATCCCCTGCGAGGACATCACCTGCCCTCAGCACCGGAGCACCCGGTTGTGTTTCGCGAGGGTGCTGACCGCCCGCAACCAAGACTGGACGTCATGACCGGCAATGGTATGAGCACCACCGTCGGCCGCTTGCGTCCTTGTTCCCTGCTGGACTGGAAATTCATCCTGCTTAGCCATAACACCCTGCGCGGAGCCGCAGGCGCTGCCGTGCTGAATGCAGAGGTGCTCGCAAAGCTGGGCAAGCTGCCGGGTGACGTGCTGCACACGCATACAGGCAGTGGCAGGCACATGCTGGTGGGTGCATGAGCAGCCCACGTCCGCAGATCGTGGTAATGAAGTTTGGCGGCACTTCGGTCGAGGACGCTGCCGCCATTCTTCGTACAGCAGAGATCGTACATGGCCGTCGCAAACGCGGGCTGCAGCCCATCGTCGTAGTCTCTGCCATGGCAAGGGTGACCGACCAACTGCTGGCGGCAGCCGCGGCAGCAGGTATTGCCGACAAAGCCGGCGCACTTGCACTCAGCGCGCGTTTGCGTTTGCGTCACCTGGAAACGGCACGCCATCTGGTAAATGGCGCGGAACTAAACACACTGCTGTTTGCCATGCAGCACGAGTTCGATGCATTGGACGACCTGCTGCGGGGCATCAGCGCGGTGGGCGAGCTGACGCCACGCACCACTGACCTTGTGGTCAGCTTTGGTGAGAGGCTTTCCAGCACAGTTGTCGCCGCAGCCTTTCAAGCGAACGGACTACAGGGCGCGCATCTCGACGCCCGCCAGTGCATCGTGACCGACGACCAGTACGGCAAGGCAATTCCGCAGGAAGCTCTCATTGAAGAGCGATTGCTACTGCACGCCCTGCCGCTACTTGACCAGTCGCTGACCCCGGTCATGGGCGGCTTCATCGGTTCGACCGCCGCAGGTGTCACGACAACGTTAGGACGCGGCGGCAGCGACTTCTCGGCTGCCCTCGTCGGCGGTGCGCTGCATGCGGGAGCCATCGAAATCTGGACGGATGTCAACGGCATCATGACGACCGATCCGCGCATCTGCCCGGATGCGCTACGCGTCAAGACCATCTCGTTTGAAGAGGCAGCGGAACTCGCCTACTTTGGTGCCAAGGTGCTGCATCCCGCCACAATTCTGCCTGCCGTGCAGAAGAACATCCCGGTCTTCGTGCTCAACTCGCGCAACGCAGCGAATGAGGGCACGCGGATCAGCGCGATTGCACCACCTTGCCGCTCCCCTTTCAAAAGCATTGCGGTGAAGAAGCGCCTGACGATTGTCGACATCGTCGCCAGCCGCATGCTCATGTCCCACGGCTATCTAAAAGCTGTCTTCGATGTTTTTGACCGTCACCGTGTCGCCATCGACATGGTTTCGACGAGTGAGGTATCGATCTCAGTGACGATTGACACAAGTGAACGTCTGCCTGCCATTGCGGAAGAGCTGTCAAAGATTGCAGACGTAAAGTACGAGAGCAACAAGGCGCTGATCTGCCTCGTAGGCGAGGATATTCGCGGCCACAGCGGCATAGCGGGCAAAGTTTTCACGGCTATCGAACACGTCAACGTCCGTATGATTTCGCAAGGCGCGAGCGAGATCAACATGAGCTTCATGATCGAGGAAGACGACGCGGCGGAAGCAATCCGTTCGCTGCACCAGCGGTTCTTCTCTGATCCTGATGAAGATATTTTCGACCTTGACACGCGCGCCAACACGACCGGTGTTCCGCCTGTAAGCGCGCCAATCACAGTTGCAGTGCAGTAGGAGCAAGAACTATGCGGATACTGGTGTTGGGGCATGGAAAAACGGGCAAGCTGGTAGCGGACGTGGCACACGAGCGCGGCCATGGCGTCCATGTGCTGGACGCAAAAGAGAACCCGCGCGGTGCGGCCTTAACCGCTCCGTTCGTTGCCGGTTTTGACGTAGTCATCGACTTCACAACGCCGGAAGCGGTCATTCCTAACCTGCGCGCATGCCTCGCGGTCGGCGCAAAGGTCGTGGTCGGCACAACGGGTTGGTATGCGAACCTGAATGACATGGCAGGACTGGCCGTGCGCAAGAACGCAGCCCTCCTGCACGGCACCAACTTTTCCATCGGCGTGCAGGTGATGTTGCAGTTGGCCAAAACCATGGCAGAGCCTTTGAGCAAAGCCGGGTACGAGTTCACCATCGAAGAGACACATCACGTAACGAAGCTGGACTCACCGTCAGGCACCGCGATTAGTCTGCAGCAGGCTGTCGCCGCGGTGGGCGAAGTGCCCGTCAAATCGTTACGCGAGGGAGATGCAGCCGGCCTGCACATCCTCGAGGCCAAGAGCGGTGCCGACCGCGTGGTTTTAACCCACGAAGCATTTTCAAGGCGAGGCTTCGCGGAAGGCGCGGTACGCGGCGCAGAGTGGCTTAGCGGGCGCAAGGGTGTCTACGACTTCCGTGACATCTTTTCGCAGCTTTAGAACAACATTGAGAGGAGGCCTATGGCCGCCATCGCAGAAATGCCCCGCACCTTTACCGACCTTTCCTTCGAAGAAAAGATCGACCGCTTTGCTTTAGTAGCCGTCCGTGTCGGGCTGAATCTGCAGCCCGGCCAAGAACTTGTGATCACGGCCCCGCTCGAGCTTGCGCCGTTTGTCAGGCGGGTGGTGGAGCAGGCCTACAAAGCCGGCGCGCACGTGGTGACCGTGCTGTACACAGACGACGAGGCGACGCTTGCGCGGTACCGGTACGCTCCGGATGCGGCGTTCGACACCACCGCAAAGTGGCTTGCTGACGGCATTGCCGAGGCCTACCGTTCCGGCACCGCGCGCATGGGCATCACGGGTGGGAATCCCTCGCTGCTGAAAGATCAGGATCCGGCAAAGGTCAGCCGCACCAACATCGCCACCTCAAAGGCTGCCAAGCCGGCCATGGAACTGATCACGCGGCACAGCATCAACTGGACGATCGTCGCCGGCGTGACACCTGCCTGGGCCAGCCTGGTTTTCCCTGACATGCCGGAGGCAGAAGCTGTCGCAGCGTTGTGGGAGGCGATCTTCCACGCATCGCGCATCACCGGGGCTGACCCAGTGCAGGACTGGCGGGATCATGGCCGCAACATCGCAAATCGTGTGGATTTGCTGAACAGGAAGCGCTACTCGGCCCTACACTTTCGCGGTTCAGGGACCGATCTGGTAGTCGGTCTGGCAGACGATCACCTGTGGGCGGGTGGGGGCGGCGTGTGCGGCAACGGCATCTTCTGCAACGCGAACATCCCCACGGAAGAGTGCTTCACCACGCCCCATAAGGATCGTGTGAACGGAATTGTGACAGCAAGCAAGCCGCTGTCGCACCAGGGAACCTTGATCGAAAATATTTCTGTCCGCTTTGTAGACGGTAAGATCGTTGATGCAGACGCGACCGCCGGTGAAGAGGCTTTACGCAAGCTTATCGCCGTGGATGAAGGTGCAAGCCGCCTGGGTGAAGTCGCTTTGGTGCCGCACTCGTCGCCCATCGCGCAGAGCGGCCTGCTCTTCTGGAATACGCTGTTTGACGAGAACGCTGCCAGCCATATTGCTCTCGGCCAGGCCTACGCGACATGCCTGATCGACGGCGAGACCATGGACGACGACACACTCGCCGCCAAA
>CAXUEW010000196.1:0-6754 GCA_964250115.1 uncultured Terriglobus sp. | reverse complement strand
AGGCCGGCCTGTGTAAGCGCCGCCGCCGAAAGAACCGCAGGCGCGGCACCCAGCAGGAACGATCTCCGATTTACGGTCTGTCCCATGGTGTAACTCCTTCGGCTCGTAATTCGATCGGCGATTGTTTAGCTTGCGCAAGCCTGTCGCGTGGGAAAGCTGCGATGGCGGGTGTGTCTCACATCATAGTCAGCCAGGACGTAATCCGGGAGTTCCTTTTTATGGAGAAGCCCAACACGGCGCGACAGGAAGAAGACGGTACCTTCACCTTGAAAGATTCGCTGCTGGTCCACGCGCCCATCGAACGCTGTTTCAAGTTGTCTTGCTCGCTGGAACTGGTACATGAAGAGCTGGGCATGATCGCTGTCAGCGGCAAGACGGAAGGCCTTGTGGTGGGTGGCGATACCGTTCGATGGGAGGGCTGGCAGCTCGGGCTGAAGCACTTCCACGTCTCTCACATCTCGTCATTCGAGTGCCCAGTCTTCATGCAGGACACGATGCTCGACGGCCGCTTCAAAACCTTTCAGCACGACCATCACTTTCGCGAAGTCGCTGGCATCACGCCCACGACCATGCTGGAAGACGAGCTCCGCTTCTCCCTGCCGTTCGGCGCGCTGGGCACCTTGGTCGCGCGCACGATCATGGTGCCGCATATTCAGAAGCTGATGGCTAACCGCTTCGCTCGCATCAAGCGCATCGCCGAGGGCGAAGACTGGCGAAGGTACCTGCCGGTCGCGGCATAGCTTGATCTCTTCGCAGCGTCCCCTGGGAAGCTCACCGCATCTCAAACCATGAGGTGCAGCATGAAGGCAGTTCGCCTGTACGAATACGGCCCCGCAAAGAATCTGAAGTACGAAGAGAACGTTCCTGACCCTGAGATCGCGGAAGATGAGGTGCTGGTCAGCGCGGCTGCCGCCAGTATCAATCCTGTCGATTGGAAGATGCGCTCCGGCGCAGCCAGGGAGCGATTTCCCGTGAGCTTTCCGGGCATCCTGGGCATGGATGTCAGCGGTCTGGTGCGTGCCGTGGGATCGAATGTGCGCGGCGTTAACGTCGGCGACCGCGTGATGGCAATGACGCCCGGCACCTACGCCGAACTGGTCGTCGTAAAAGCCGCTGCCCTGACCCACGTCCCAGACGGCGTCAGCATTACCGACGCTGCCGCGATCCCGTTGGTGGCGTTGACCGGCGATCAACTCATTCGTGAAGCCTGTGAACTGCGGGCCGGACAGTCCGTTCTGGTGACGGGAGCGCTGGGCAGTGTGGGACGCGCTGCGGTGCACGCCGCGAAGAAGATGGGCGCGCGCGTGATTGCCGGTGTTCGCAAGAGCAGCCTGGACGCAGCGAAACAGCTTGGGGTCGACGTGGTCGCGCTGGATGATAAGGAAGCGCTTGATAAGCTGGGTAAGGTTGACGCCATCGCCGACACGCTCGGCGACAAGGCCACCACGCCGCTGCTAAACCACATTCGCGAGGGCGGTATCTGCGGAACAGTGGTTACGCCCGCACCGGACACGTCGCTGCACCCGGAACTGCGGCTGGCACGCATGCGCGCGCATCCTGACCCTTCGAAAGTGCGTGAGTTTGCCGACGACTTCCGCGACGGCAAATTCATCCTGCCCATCGCACGCCGGTTCCCGCTGGAAGAGGCGGATGAGGCGCAGGTCTTCGCTGAAGACGGTGGGGCAGGTGGCAAGGTGCTCCTGCTGATGCTGTGACATGGGTTATGGAGCTGTTGTGATGCGCCCCGCATAGAAAGTTTGCGAGTGCTGCGCATCATCGCGCACGGGTTTGCCAGCTCTGTGTATCACAGCACCGGTTCCGCTAGCGGCTTCAGCCGCCGAGATTCCTATCCCAGCGGCTAAAGCCGTTCGATATCAAACTCATTGGCTATCTCAGCGGCTGAAGCCGCAAGTTAGCTGCCCGGAGAAGGTAGCAGCCCGTAGAAAGGTAGCGGCCCGGAGACCGGTAGCACGACCTGGAGAAAGCAGGGGGCTTCAGCCCCCTGAACAAGCTTGGCCGTGGGGTTGGGCTTTAGCCCGGGCGTCGAGACTAGCGATTGGTTTTGCCTATCGCCTCTTCGTAAAGCATGTCTCCGACCGCCTTGTGCGTTGCAGTGGACGGATGCCCTTCGTGGTAGAAAAAGTGCGTTTGCGGTGATGCGCACGGCGTGGGGTCTTCGTTGTGCAGCACGCGTCCCGCGCAGGTCGATGTCGTGTCGATGATGCCGTACTTTGCGGGATGCGTCATTACCTCGTCGAAGAACATGCCCCACTTGGTGATGGTGATGTCAGGGTGCTTCGCCTGCATCTCCCTGGGGATGGTCATCAGCAGAGGATTGAAGCGTTCGCCTGCCGTGGCAAACGGCGGAATCTTCGTTGGTAGCAGTGCTACCTGGAAGCGCCGTGCGCCAGACGCGTAGAGCACCTCAATATCAGCTTCGAGATTTGTGACCGTTGCATCATCGGGCAGGCTGCGATCGTTTAGCCCTCCGGCCAGATAGAACATCGTCTGCTTCGGATCGAAGTGGACGGTGCCAGCTTTGACCAGCGCGGTAAAGCTGTCAACCTGGTTATGCATGCCGCGGCCCAGTAACTCGCCGTGCGGATAAGTCTTGCCTTCACCTTCGCCCGTCTTCGCGCCACTTACTGCGAAGTTCAATCCTTTGCCTTTGCTATTCGGATCGCCGAAGTAAGTGAACGGGATGCCGAGCCGCTGCGCAAGATAGACCACCGCTGTAGGTCCGTTGCCGTCAACGTAACCCGCGCCCGAGTCAGAGTAGCTGTCGCCAAAGACATACAGCATCGTGTAAAGCTTCTGCGCTGTTGCTGATGCCGTACCTGACCCAAAGCAAAGCAGGAGAAGAAAAGGCTTCATTGCGCCCCTTGCGCGTGTGCCGGATCTGCTTCACCACGTGAGGCACGGTGCGTTCCACCACGCAGACCTGCAAGAATCTGCTGCAAAAAGTCATTCGCTGCACCGGGATTATTTGGCAGGAACAACGTATTGGTGCCGCTGCGGATGCCGATATCCTTCAGCGTGTCGAAGTACTGCGTCAGCAGCACCAACGCCATGACATCTTCCGCAGTTGCACCGGGAACGGCTTCGCGAAAGTGCTCAATGCTGGAGCGCAAACCATCGATGATCGCCTGCCGCTCTGCGGCGATACCCTTGCCTTGCAACGCCTTGCTCTCGGCCTCGGCCTCGGCCTGCTTTACTTTCAAAATCTTCTCGGCCTCGCCCTTAGCCATGGCCGCCACCTGCGAGCGCTGCGCCGCGTTGATGTCATTCATGGCGGCTTTGACTTTTGCGTCAGGAATAATATCCGTAACAAGCGCGGTAAGTATGTTGAAGCCGAACTCGCGCATGGTGGCATCCAGCTCGACCTTGACCGCGATCGAGATACCGCTCATCTGCTCGAAGGTTTCATCCAGGGTAAGTTTCGGCACGTGGCCAAGGATGGAATTAAAGACAAAGCTTTCAATTTGTTTCTGCGGTCGCGACAGCCGGTAAAAGGCGTCGAAGATTTTGTCATCCAACACCTGGTACTGGATGCTGACCGGAATCTGCACAAACACGTTGTCGCGTGTCTTGGTCTCAACTGAGAACTGAGCCTGCTGCACCTGCAGATCGACAAAGAAGACGCGCTCCGCGTAAGGAACCAGCAGGTGCAGGCCGGGCCGGACAATGCGGTTGAACTTGCCAAAACGCTCCACCACACCGGCCTGTGAGGTACGCACGGTGTACAGCGTCTTGAGCAGCGTGACCAGAACAATGATGGCGAGAATAACCAGGAAGATCAGTGCGGCCGGATCGAACATACATTCCTCATCCTAACGATACGCCGAGGTCGCCAAGCAGAGAACGTAGAATCCTAAGTGAGCTGGCCCTGGACGTTCGGCTGCAGCCGAACTTTCCGTAAGAAGGATGAACCATGCCAACCTGCTTTTCGCCCGCAGCCATGCGCTTCCTGAAAGGGCTGAAGACGCACAATGACCGCACCTGGTTCAACGAGCGTAAGTCGATCTACGAGAGCGAGGTGCAGGGACCCTGGCTCGTGCTGATCGACGAGATCAACGCAGCTTTTGCCGACTTTGCACCGAATTACGTGAAGTCCGCGCGTAAGGCCGCCATGCGCATCTACCGCGACATTCGCTTCTCGCCGAACAAGCAGCCGTACAAGACCCACGTGGCGGCGTGGTGGTCGACCACGACCACAGAGCGTACCAGCGGCGGCGGCTTCTACGCGCACGTATCTCCGGCTGAGGTCCTCGTGGCCGCGGGCGTCTACATGCCGCAGCCGGATCAACTGCTGGCCATCCGTCGCTACCTGCAGGAACACCAAGCCGAGCTTCGCACGATGCTGGCCGACAAGAAACTGCGCAAGCTGTTACCTGACTTTGACAGCCAGCCTCTTACCCGCGTGCCGAAGGGCTTTGCCGCGGACGACCCTGCGGCCGATCTGCTGCTGTGCAGGCAGTGGGCGCTCTCCGTCAAGCTGCCAGGCGAGCTTGCGACATCGCCCAAGCTGCTGCACGAGATTGTCTCGCGCTTCCGTGCGGCGGCTCCCATGGTTGAGCTGCTGAACACGCCGCTGCTCGCGGTCAAGAAGCCGCCCAAGTCGCTCTTCTGAATGTTCTAAAAAGCACATGCCATCCTGAGCGAGCGAAGGACCCCGACGAACAATGTCCTGTGATGCAGCCTTTGGATTTCTCGCGAGAAACCCCGAGTATTCAAAAGGACAAGAAGCTCTGTCGGGATACTTCGCTTCGCTGCAGGATGACAGCTTACTGCTGCGGAGGAGGCGGGCCGCCGCCGGGTCGACCCATTGGCATGGACGCGACGTAAGCGTCGTACTTCGGCTTCTGATCGTCCGTCAGCATTGCCTTGATCTTTTCGTTTTCGTCCTTGCGCATGTCCATCATCTTGCTGCGCATGTCGGGGTCCTGCGCATCGCGGAGCGCCTGCATCTTCTTCCCATCGTCTTCCAGCAGCGCCTTGACCTTGCTCTTCTGTTCGTTGGTGAGTGTTACGGCCTTGTCGATAGCGTCCACGCGCTGGTCAGGGCTCATCATGCCGCGGCCCTGCGCCAGCATGGAACCGGTGAAAAGGGCCACGCTACAAAGAGCCACTGCGCCCATGCGCATGGCAGATTTGGTGATTGTTCCTGGCTTCATTGCACTCATCCTTTGTCTGCGTTGACGGAACATACATTCCGGCGCGTGGCTACGATACGTAAGAGACCGCAGCATTGTTTAAAAAAATCGTATGGAGGCCTGAAAACATCACGGTGGCAGAGCGTCGCGTACCTTCTTTGGCACCTTTCCACATAATCTAGCGTGAAAACCGAAGAAAACCAGTAAAAACCCAAGGTTTTACCATTGACAAGGTCGAGGCAAAAGTCCATCGTGATATGCGGAACGGTTGCGGATACCCGCATGAATACTGACGATTTCACCTAACGCATGCCGGCTTTGCATCGCTTGAGGGCAATTGGATGGCCGCACCCGAAGAAGTTTTGTCGAACGAAAAGGAGCAACACACAATGGCAAAAGGACTCACCAAGACCGCACTGATCCGCACCATGGCAGATCAGATGGAACTGCCCACCAAGCAGGTAGCGCAGTTTTTCGACGTGATGGCGCAGACCGCCGTCAAGGAAACCAAGAAGAACGGCGAGTTCACTATTCCCGGGCTTGGCAAGCTGGTCAAGGCAGAGCGCAAGGCACGCACCGGCCGCAACCCGCAGACGGGCGAAGCCATCAAGATCAAGGCAAAGACCGTGGTGAAATTCCGCGTTGCCAAGGCCGCCAAGGATTCCATCGCACCGGTTAAAGCCGCGGCCGTCAAGAAGTAGTTAGGAAGGCTAACCAAACGGCCGCATCACGGCAGATGACGTGGTGCGGCCCTTGCTGTTCCTCAGAACAGAACGGCAGTCAGGGACGCTTAAAGAGCGGCCGACACGCCCACAGTCCTAATAAGTCGCTTTTGGGATAAACGCTCTCGCCACAACAGAGGCACCCAGCGAGATGACGATGCCTTGCACCACGCGCAGGACAGAATTTTCCCAGGCAAAGCCGCGCGACCAGCCCAAAGCCGCCATCGTGAAGACTGTACCGATCACGTAAACTTCGCTCAGGACGCCCTGCTTCCAGTCTGGCCTGCTGCTGCCCTCCGCTGCCTGTGGCCGCAAGGAAGGCAGCAGGCGCGGAACGCGGGCCAGGTATGCGGCGTAGGGTTCGCCCAGGCGTTCGCGAAGGTATGGCTCTTCGCGGCCGATGAGGCGTAACTGCACCAATGTGAGCAGCACCAGGGTAAGGACCGCTGCATCCGGGCGCATCAGGAATGCCAAAGCTACGGAGTGGAGCAGTGTGCCCAGGTACAGCGGATTGCGCACGAAACGAAAAGGTCCGTCCGCCACGACGCTGTCGCTAACCATGCCACCGCGCTGCACGGTCGATGCGCCCAGGTATGCGGCACCCCATGTGCGCAGTGCGGCACCCGCAGCCGCAAACAGGATCATGACAATCAGTATCGCGTTCCAGTAGCTGGCGAAATAGGTAAACAGCGGTCGTGAGAGCGCGCTGGACAGCAGGAACCACGCACTGCCATTCTGAACAAAGCTCCACACCGGCGCACGATATACCGGTGGGAGCAGTAACGTCCAGGGTGCGGCGAACCCCAGAGTGTAGATCAGGCCGTGGACGAGGTATCGGTGGCGGTACTCAAAAGCAGTGGCTTGCATGGTGTCTCATGG
>CAXUEW010000195.1:0-6757 GCA_964250115.1 uncultured Terriglobus sp. | reverse complement strand
ATGCAGGCAATCTGTACGTCAGCAGCCGCGATGCCGGTACCATCACCATGGTTGACGCGAGCGGCAAGCAGACCAAGGTGCTGGACCTGGAAAACGTGCACGGCATGGTCATCCACGACGGCACCATGTACTACGTCACGATCAAAGAGGTGTATTCCGCGCCCATCAACCCGGACGGCACGCTTGGCACGTCGAAGATGCTCATGAATGACCTGCCCGACGCCGGACAGCACGTGGATCGCACGTTGACTGTAGGCCCTGACAACAAGCTGTACGAGAGTGTCGGCAGCACCTGCAATACCTGTGAGGAGCGCAACCACATCAACGGCACCATGCAGCGTTCCAATCTGGACGGCACGGGACGCGAGACCTTTGCTACCGGCCTGCGCAACACCATCGGCTTCAACTTCAAGCCGGGTACCAGTGACATGTATGGCTGGGATGATGGCGTGGACTGGCTGGGCGACAAGGAACAGCGTGAAGAGGTCAACCTGATCGCACAGGGCAAGGAGTACGGCTGGCCGTACATCCTTGGCACGGGCCTGAAGAACCTGTACCTGACGCCTCCCAAGGGAGTCACGCTGGACCAGTGGGCCGCAAAGACGACGCTGCCGGTGCTGACGTGGGCGGCGCATTCGTCCGGCATGCAGTTGATCTTCCTGAACGGCACCGGCTTGCCCGCTGGCTACGAGGGCGATGCGCTTGCCAGCCTGCACGGCTCGTGGGGAGCGAACCCACCTAGCGGCTACGAGATCGTTCGCATTCACTTTGAAGGCGGCAAGGCGAAGGAGATCCAGCCATTCATCCAAGGCTTCCTCATGCCCGTCAAAGGCGGCAGCGGATGGGCGCGCTTTGCACGGCCCTTCGGCCTGGCGCAGATGCGCGACGGCAGCATCATCGTCGGCGACGAGCAGAACGGCATTCTGTACCGCGTGACGTACTCCGGTTCGACGCTGGCAAAAGCGAACTAAGCGCCCGTTCCATCTGTCCAGCTTCATGAGCCGTGCATCGCGAAATGCGCGGCTTTTCTTCTCTGCGCAAGTTTGGCTTGCTCACCGGGACAGGCATCGGGCATACTCTCGCGTAGCCCTGCGTTGCCCTGCATTCTGTTCCCTATGTTGTTTGTCACCGGTGGACCCTTCGCGTGAAGGCTCCGCGCCCTTGGAGAAGACCATGAAGCTCTTAGTAAAGCCTGCTGCCGATCGCCGTAGATCCCCCGCCTGCCGGACGCATTTTGCCGCTGCCTTGATCCTTCTACTGGTGGCAATGCTCGGTGGAAGCCGATCGCTGCTTGCGCAGGCATACACGTCCATCGTGGTGTTTGGCGATTCGCTTTCCGACACCGGCAACGACGCCGCGCTAAGCAACGCGAAATACGGCTTCAGCGCTCAGGTGCCGGGACCGCTTACCGGCTATACCAACGGCCGGTTTACCGACGGCACCGACACAGTGCCATCCGCGCGCAATTACAACGGTGTGTGGGTGGAACAACTGGCAGCGCAGCTTGCGGCAAAGCCCGCGGTCACCGCTTCCCTGAACGGCGGCCGGAACTACGCTTACGGCTTTGCCACCACTAATACCGGCACCACGCAATTCACATATGGGCCGGGCAATGCCTTGTCGTTCACCGTGAACAACATGGGCCAGCAGCTATCCACCTATCTGTCCACGGCACCAGTCATCAACAGTACTACGCTGTTCGTCGTTTGGGGAGGTGCGAATGACCTGCTCAACGCCACCAGTCCGGCAGACATCGTCAACGCCGCCACGCGCGAGGTGGGCATTGTGCAGCAGTTGATCGCCGCGGGCGCGACCAGCATCATCGTGCCGAACCTGCCGCCGCTGGGCCTGATCCCGCGCCTGAATGGGAACGCCGCAGCGGCAGCGCAGGCCACCGCGTCGGCGCAGGGTTTCAACCAGGCACTTGCGGTCGGACTCGCTCAGGTGCAGGCAGGCGCGGGAGCTTCGGTACGCCTGTTCCCTCTGGACATCTACACGTTGTTCAACACCGTAGTGGGGCCGCCACTTGCGCCGAGTTTCACCAATGTCACGGTTCCTTCGCAGCTGAATGCCACCGTCAACCCGGATACATATCTATTCTGGGACGACCTGCACCCCACCACCTATGGTCATAGCGTGATTGCTGCGGCCGCTCTTCGCCTGTTGAACCCCGCCGTCACGACAAGCGTCAGCCTTACGTCATCGGCAAGCAGCGTGAATCTTGGTTCCGGCGTCACGCTTACCGCAAACGTCATTGCAGGCAGCGGCAGCGCAACGCCGGTGGGCACGGTCACCTTTCTTGACGGCAGCACCGTTCTCGGTACCAGGCTGGTAAGCGGTACCACGACCACGGCGACGGCCAGCTTCTCCACAACAACACTCGCCGCCGGACCGCACACGCTGACCGCATCCTTTGCCGGGGTGAACGGATTCGGCAGCGCAACCTCGTCCTCCACCACGGTCACGGTTGTCGCGCCCGGATATACCGCCGCGCTGTCACCCACGTCCATCGGCATCACTCGCGGCGGCAACGGGTTCTCCACGCTTACTGTCACGCCAGTCGGCGGCTTCACGGGCAGCTTTACCGTGGCATGCGGCAACGTCTCAGGTATCAAGTGCAGCGTTCAGACCGGTACGTTGAATGTCTCCGGCACTGCAGCGGCCACCACACTGATCAACATCGACACAGCGAATGTCGCCGCAAATCGCACGCCGGTGCTACCTGGTATGCCTCTCTCCACACGCGTGGAGTATGCGGCGCTGGGCCTGTCCCTGCTGAGCGGCCTGTCACTGGCCCGGCGACGAGTGCGCAGGCTGCAGTCGTTGCCGTTGCTGCTGTTGCCGATCCTGCTTTCGCTGGGGATGGTACTGGGACTGAGCGGCTGCGGCAGTAACAGCAACGCCAAGAGCTCCGCCGCGGGCACATATGCCGTGCCGGTCACTATCACGCCCAGCAGCGGCGCTGCCCAAACCGTGACCCTCACCGTCAGCGTGCTTTAAGCGTGCGCATGGCTCTGCCCCGTCCTCCTGAGCGGAGCTCAGGAGGACGGCGACTCGTTGCAGAAGCTGAAGCTCGTGCCGATCGTCGCGCTCAAAACTTTCCCGAGCGCATCTAGGCATCACCCGTCTGTACCGATAGAGAGACATTCATGACCTCTGTCGAAAGGTGCGGACTGATCCTGGTGAGCGACACAGCAGACGCTGCGCCAACCCGGCCTTTTGCACGTGCCGCGGTCAGTGTCGAATCGTTGGTCCTCACGTATTCCACCCTGCTGTTCCGCGTGGCGCATGCCGTGCTGCGCAACCAGGCCGAGGCCGAGGACACAGTGCAGGATGCCTTTCTGCGCGTGCTTGCCCACCGGGCGAAGCTGCCGGAGATCGAGGACATGCGAGTGTGGCTGGTCCGCATCGTATGGCGGCTGGCACTCGACCGCACACGCAGAAAGACGCCGGGCCAGATGGACGACGCCTTTGCCCGCTCGCTGGTGGCCCAGCACCTGCCTGCGGACGAGGCGCTGGCAGAATCGCGCGAGCTGCAGCGCGTGCTGCTGGAGATGGAATGCCTGCCGTCCGCCGAGCGCCATGTACTACTGCTCTCCGCCGTGGAAGAGATGAAGACTGCCGAGATTGCCTCAGTGCTTGGCAAAAGCGAATCAGCCGTGCGTGCCCTGCTGTTCCGCGCGCGGGCACGGCTCCGCGAACGTCTGGACCACCAGGAAAAGGGGAGGCGCTGATGAGCGGCAAACAGGACGAGCAGATCGAGACAGTCTTGCATGCCCTGCAGCACGTGGAGCCGAGCGAGGTCATGCAGGGACGCATACTTTCGGCACTGCAAGCGGCCAAAGCCGCGCAGAGTACGCCCGCAGGTCGCCACCGCAGGCCGCTATTGGCAGCGTCCTTCAGTGGGGCTGTGCCGTGGTTAGCGGCTGCGGCAATCCTGCTTGCTGTGGGCAGCACGCTGCTCCTGCACCGGCATGAACTGCGCGGCACCCACCCGAAACGGATGGTATCTACGGGGCTTGGCAGCAGCACCGCCATCTTTTCCCAAGAGGATCGGTCACCGACTTCGATAGGCCAGAGATCAACTGTTACGTTCAACTCGACCGACCCAGAGCGGGTGCCCCATGTCTCGCAGAGACCTGGGATCAGGCTTAAGGCATCTGCTGAGACCCACGTCTCAGAAGCGAGACGTGGGGCACCCACTGATCTGGCAGACGACCGCAGCTTTCCAGCGCCACCCCTGCCGCTGACTGAGCAGGAACGCCTGCTGCTGCTTTTGGTCAGGCATGAGCCGCCGACACAACTGGCACAACTCACGCCTCCTGCGCGAGATGCAAACCTTCACCGCGAAGAGGACAGGGTTACTGAATTCTTTATGCCTGCGCCGTTGATCCCCGGCCAGCAGGAACCACCAGCGTACGTAGTCCAGACCGGCCAGCAGTAGCTTTCGCCAGACCTTTCTATCAGGAGCAACGCCATGAAGTTCGCAGTATCCATCATCACCCTTGCCGCTGGTTTGTCCCTCCCTGCCGCACACCTGAGTGGTCAGGCCACGCCTGAGGCAGCTCAGGTCACCCGTACCTTCCACCTGTCCGCGCAGATGAACCAGGCCGAGCAGAACGAGACGCTAACGGCCATCCGCAACAGCGTTCCGCCTACGTTGCGCATTTTCCTGGTACCCAGCCAGAACGCCATCGTGGTGCGCGGCACGCCGGATGATGTGGCGCTGGTGCCCGCGCTGATCACGCAACTGGACCACCCGCATCGGCAGTACCGGCTGACCTATACCCTGACAGAGACGGACGGCGGCAAGCGCATCGGCCTGCAGCACTACAGCATGGTACTGACCGCGGGCGAAAGAATGCAGATGAAGGAAGGCAGCCGCATCCCGGTAATGACCGGGTCCATGACAGGCGCGGACCAGACGACAAAGCAGACCACCTACCTGGACGTGGGCATGAACTTCGACTCCGTCGTGCAGGAATACGGAGCGGGCGTGCAGTTGAAATCCAAGATCGAGCAGTCCTCCATGGTGGCAGAGCGTTCCGGCGTTGGCCCGGAAGACCCCATCATCCGGCAGACCATGCTGCAGGGCACCTCCTACCTGCAGGAAGGCAAACCGCTGGCGCTGGGTACGCTTGACGTGCTGGGGAGCACCCGCCGGCTTGAGGTGGAGGCCCTGATCGAAGCGGTTCGTTAGAGGCGGTTCGTTAGCTGAATTGCCATTCAGGTGCTGAGGCTTCCACTCAGGTATATCTCAGCACCATTCCCTGCAATCCTGTTCCACCTCGATCTCGGACTGATCTAGTCTGAGTTCGCGAAGAAGCAGCGATGAGGGACGTTGCTCTTTCCGGCTTTCACGGCCCCAACCGTGAAGGTAAGTATCACTTTCGGAAGGAGTTTGGAATCAGTGAGCCACAAAACCAAGTACAAGATTCAGCGCGCCCTGGGCGTGGAACTGCCCGGCCTGGGCAAAGAGGGTGCGCTGGAAAAGCGCAACTACCCGCCCGGCCAGCACGGCCAGAGCCGCCGCTCCAAGCCATCGGAGTTCGCCCTGCAACTCCGCGAAAAACAAAAGGTCATGTTTCACTACGGCTTGCGTGAAGAGCAGTTACGCCGCTTTGTGCGGCAGGCGCGAACGGCGGGGCACGGCAACTGGATTGAATCGCTGCTCAGCCTGCTGGAACGTCGGCTCGACAATGTGGTCTTCCGCCTGGGTTTCGCGCGCAGCATCGCCGCGGCCCGGCAGTTGGTGTCGCACGGGCATATTCTGCTGAATGGCCGTTCAGTCAACATTGGCAGCGTCGTTCTGCGTGTGGGCGACTTTATTAAGCTGACCGAATACGCCGCCGGAGCCATGACGGAGAACGCCCGCAGCAATCCGCGTTTGCAGTTGCCCGGGTACCTCAAGTTCGCCCTACCCGAAAACAACACACACGGCACCCTGCTGTTCCTGCCCGGGTCAGAACACGTTCCTTTTCCGCTCAATCCCACCCAGGTTGCCGAGTATTACGCGCAGCGCGGCGTTTAGACTCCCACTTCGATTCGGCACTTAAGAAAGGGAAAGGATCCGTCTATGTCCTGTGACTCAAAACGTAATCTGATGCTGGCTGAATTGGAGTCGCTAGGGAGCGTCTCGCTGTGCGCCTGCGGCACGCTTCATGTGTCCGTGGGCGCTGTTACCCTCCGCCTGGCGCCGGAGGCCTTTGGGCAGATGATTCGCATGTGCCAGAACGCGGCGGACCGTATGCTGCTGGATGCGGCAACGCCCATCGCGGGCACGGCTTCGCGCTTTGCGCATTAGCTGATGCTTTGACAGGGATTAAAGGCTGCTGCGAATTGAGCTTTCAATGTGGCGGCTGACATCGGCCTGCGCGAACTGCATCGCCACGCGGATCGCGTTCAAAATGGCAACTTCATTCGACGATCCGTGGCCGATGATGCACGCGCCGCGCACGCCCAGCAGGGGGGCGCCACCGTACTCGGAATAATCCAGGCGCTTCTTGAAGTTCTTGAACGCTCTTCGGCTCAGCAATGCGCCTACTTGCGACGTGATGGTCGCCTTCAGCGTCTGCTTCAACAAGTCGGACACAAGCTTGCCGATGCCTTCCGTCGTCTTGAGCGCGACATTGCCGGTAAAACCGTCGCACACGGCGACATCGCAGCGGCCGTTGAACAGGTCGATCTGGTTGGGATTGCTGCGGCCCTTCTCGAAGGCCCGAAGCACGCCGTCGTTGACCCGCAGGCGGAGCTGGTC
>CAXUEW010000194.1:1785-6767 GCA_964250115.1 uncultured Terriglobus sp. | reverse complement strand
GACCGTGACTGCAGCCGTTGTAGCTTCCTGCGCATCTCCAAGAGGCACCGCGGCCAGCATCATGGGCTGCGCAAACAGTGACGAGCCAACCTCGTGCTGATCCTTCGCCAGCCGCACACCCAGCAGCGAAACCACCTCAGGCCCACGCAGGCAGCCGTCCGCGAAGATGAACATCTGCACCTGCGGCTCATCGGAACGCCTGTCGCCGTGCGGCAGCAGCAATACCAGCCGCAGCTCATCCAGAGGCCGCACCAGATCGTCCGCCAGCGCGGCAACGCTCTTTGCTTTGAGCGTGCGTGTGTGAGCTGCCGCTGCTTCCTCAAACAGCATGCCCGCAGACGCCTGGTCGCGCTCTGCCTCCAGATCCGCGACCAGCGAAGCGCCGTCTGTCTTGAGAAACGCTAGTGTTCGCCCAGCCTCCGCATGGTACTCCGCATCAGTGCAACGTGCCTGGCAGGGAGCCATGCATTTGCGCATCTCGCCGTAGATGCAGCCGGGATCGTCTGGCGAGGGGGACAGCTCCATGAAACAGCGGCGGATAATGAAGAGCTCTTCCACCGCCTCTCGATAGCGCTCTGCCGAAAGGCGCGACGCGAACGGCCCAAAGGTGGTGTGCAGCGAACGCCTGCGCAGATGGTTGGTCACGTAAATGCGTGGGAAGCGATTTTCCACGGCATAACGCACGGTAAATGGCGGCGACAACCGCATGCGTTTGCGCGCGCCTTCCGCACCGAAAACGAGCGTGTTAGCCCGGTGCAGCAGCAGCAGTGACTGCAGTTCAGAGTGCGTGGTGCGCCATGCAATGCGAGACACACGTGTGCGAAGGTTTAGCCGCTTGGTCTGGCCTTCCATCGGCTCAAGCAGGCGCTGTAGGCGACGCCGCAGGTTTGCGGACTGCATGAGAAAGGGCCGATCCGTCGATGCATGGCCAAACAGCGCAACGACGCCTGCCGCAGGTGGAACGGCACGCAGCACCTCAGCCGCGGCGTCCACGCTGAAGGTGATCTCATGCTCGAAGATGGGTTCCTGCGGCACGGGTTGATTTTACCGGCCCGACGAAGGACGATGGGGTCTGCGAAACTGCACGGAGCACACCATGAAGCTCGGCATCATCAACAGCGCCTTCGACCAAGCCGGCGTCGACACGGTCACCGGTCTTGAACACATTGCGCGCATCGGCTTTGACTGCGTCGACATCCACACAGAAGCTCTCACCCTCTCGCAAGAGCACAAGCGCGCCATCGCCGATACCTGCGAACGGCTGCACCTGCCGGTTGTCTCCTTGCCAGTGGTTGCCGTCGGCCTGATCGATCCGTCTGCGCCGGTGCGCAACTTCCACGTCGAACGCACCAGGCGATTCATCGATCTGGCAGCCGATCTCGGCGCGCGTAACATCCTGCTGGTGCTGGGCGAATACATCTGGCAGCGCGAAGTGATCCCCGCCGCTGAACAATGGCAATGGGCGCTGGAAGGCTGCCGCACCCTCGGCGACTACGCCGGATCCAAAGGTGTCGATATTGCCCTAGAGCTTGAACCCTTTCGGCTGAGCCTGCTGAACAACACGTCTGAAATGGCACGCTTTCTCCACGACTGCGCACACCCGCACGTCAGGGCCAACATTGACATCAGCCACATGGTGCTGTCGGACTGTGGACCCGAAAGTCTTGCGCAACTTAAAGGCAATGCCATCCATGTCCACATCAGCGATTGTGACGGCAAGGTGCATGGGGACCTGCCGCCGGGGCGCGGTGTCGTCAAGTTCAGCCCATACCTGCGGGCCATCAAGGATCTTGAAATTGACGGTGTCGTCTCCATCGAGCTGGAGTTTGCCCCTGACCCCAGCCGCATTGTCGAATGGGTGGAAGAGGCATACCGCGAGACTGACCGGTTGATGCAACTTACTGGCCTGCGCACCTGAGCTCTACGCGACGGAGGTATGGACGCGGCTTTCGGAAAGGTCCAGCTCTCGCTGTAGGGTTCGCAGTACCTCGTCATCGATGTGCTGCTCATCCCGCAGGCGCAGTAAGGTGGCCCGTTCGACCTCCAGCACATCCAGAATCGCCTGGTGGCGCTGCTTTCGGCTGGTGTTACCACGAAGGACCTGTTGCCGGGTGGTGGGTACCGCTTCCAGCCGGGCGCGGTACACCGTTCGCAGTTCGTCGAGTACATCGCTTTCATATGCTTCGGCGGAGCGGCGGCGATCCAGGTAGGCCAGCGCCGCATGCAGCATGGTGCGCCTCGCTTGTTGTTCTTCCACATGCAGGCTCGACTGGCCGGCCAGGCCAAGCCTGCGGATCAGCAGCGGCAGGCTCAGCCCCTGCACCACCAGCGTGGACACAATCAGGCAGAACGCCAGGAAGATGATCATGCTGCGCTGCCGGAATGGACCATCTGCCGTGGTCAGCGGCAAGGAAACAGCAGCGGCCAGCGACAACACCCCGCGCATGCCTCCCCAACCCACCACGGCAAGTTGCCGTTTGCCCAGCACGGGCTGCCCCTGTGACCGGGAAAGGAAGCGGCTCGAAAGATTGCTCACCAACGCATCAAGGAAGATCCACCCAACGCGCAGTGCAATCATCGCCACACTGAATCCAACACCGTACAGCACCAGCGAGTGCTTCGGAATGTCTCGGATTTCAGAGAGCACCAGCGGCAATTGCAAACCCAGCAGCAAGAACACGACGCCGTTGAGCGCAAAGGTAAGCGCATCCCACACGGCGGTGGACTGCAGCCGAACCTGCGCCGACATGAAGTTCGTGCTTTGCCGGCTCATATACATGCCACAGGCGATCACCGCCATCACCCCGGACACATGGATTCGTTCACCCAAGACATACGCGGCATACGGCACGAGCACGCTGAGCACAATCTCGATCGGACCGTCATCGATGAACTCCTCGATCTTCGCAACGGCACAGCCCACCAGCAGCCCGATCAATACACCGCCACCCGTAAGGAAAACGAAACGTCCAACGCCTTCGACAAAGCCTGGCGTCCTTCCGGTAAGCAGGATGGTCACGCCAAACTGCAGCGCCAGCAAGCCCGTCGCATCGTTCACCAGACTTTCCGCCTCAAGCAGCGCGACCACCGAATGCGGCAGACCCATGCGGCTGGCCACAGCCGTGGCCGCAATGGCGTCCGTAGCCGCGACCACCGCGCCCAGCAGCAGGCCAGCCTTCCAGTCGAAGTCTGGCAGGAAGTTCCCTGCCACAAATGTCAACAGCAGAATGGTCGCAAGCACTAGACCAAACGCGAGCATGGCAATGTTCTTGAAGTTGCGCTGAAACTCCCGCCAGGAAAGCGTCCACGCTGCGGAGTACAGCAGCGGCGGCAGAAAAACAAGAAATACAACATCCGGTGCCAGCGCAAAGCGAGGCATGTGCGGCAGCAGGCTAAGCGCGATGCCCGACAGGACCAACAGGATGGGGTAAGGCACCTTCAGCACGCGTGCCAGGCTGCCGAAGATGGCCACAGCCAGCAACACCAGCAGGAACAAACCGCCCGTGCTGCCTGTGCTTAACTCGACCACTCCAGCGCCCTCCAGTACCTTAAATTGGCCTATCACCAATGTCTCATCTGTACTCACGTCTGCTGCTCTGAAGCTGTCGCGTCCAATCTGCTGACGACTTTCATGCTTTGTGCGGGCAGCTCAGTGAGGCACTTTGAGCCAAGCCGATGCGTGCTGAGCAGGCACGGCCTGCCTATCGCCTTTGACACTGCACCCACCCGTGTGGCCGAATAGCTCCGTCCTCTCAGAGTTGTTATTCCAGGAGCCTTCATCATGCGCATGACAGCAAGTCTGCTTCGCAGCACCGTTGTCGGGGCGCTGGGTGGTCTGCTTTTCGGCTTCGACACGGTTGTCATCGCCGGCACCACGGGTCAGTTGACCGAGGTCTTCCATCTGTCACCGCGAAGCCTCGGCCTGACCGTCTCCATTGCGCTATGGGGAACGGTGGTGGGCTGCATCATGGCCGGTCCGCTGGGCCAGCGCATCGGCGGTCGTAACGCCCTGCTTATCATGGCGGTGCTGTACGTCATCTCCGCGGTTGGTTGCGCTTTCGCGCCGACCTGGGCAGTGCTGATGATCTTCCGGTTCATTGGAGGGCTTGGTATTGGCGGCTCATCGGTGCTTGGGCCGGTCTATATCGCAGAGCTTGCCCCTGCTGCCTGGCGGGGCCGCTTGGTTGGCACCTTTCAGGCCAACGTGGTGCTCGGCATCCTGGTGGCTTACTGCTCCAACTACTACATCGCAACGCTGCACCTGGGCCTGTTGGAGTGGCGATGGCAGCTTGGTATCGCGCTGTTTCCGGCGCTGCTGTTTTTGATCCTGCTTTATACCATTCCGCAAAGCTCGCGCTTCCTGGTGACGAAAAACAGCTTGACAGATGCATTGAGCGTCCTGCGGGAGATGGGCGCGGACGAACCGGAAGCAGACCTGGAAACCATCCGTCAGTCGCTGCACCGCGAACGCGATGAAGCAGCGGCGCCGCTGTTCACCCGGTCGCTGCGCCTGCCCATCTTCCTAGCAATCAGCATCGGCTTCTTCAACCAGGTGTCCGGCATCAACGCAATCCTGTATTACGCAAATGACATCTTTGCGGCTGCCGGACTGTCACGTTTATCGACATTTTCACAATCCATCTACATCGGTCTGGCGAACATGGGTGGCACAATCCTGGGCATGCTGCTGATCGACCGCATCGGCCGCAAGACGCTGCTGCTGATCGGTGCAGTGGGTACCTTTGCCTGCCTGCTGGCCACGGCGACACTCTTCCATACCGGCCTGCATCCGGAGTACATCGTCTGGCTGCTGGTTGTCTTTATCGGTTTCTTTGGGATGTCACAGGGCGCGGTGATCTGGGTGTACATTTCGGAGATCTTCCCAACGCAGGTGCGATCCAAGGGTCAGAGCCTTGGCGGCAGCGCGCACTGGATCATGGATGCGTTGGTCGCGCTTCTGTTTCCGCTGATGGTGGCGCAGT
>CAXUEW010000194.1:0-1775 GCA_964250115.1 uncultured Terriglobus sp. | reverse complement strand
GCGGCTCCCTTTTACTTTTTCGCGGGCATGACGGCGCTGCAATTCTTAGTGGTGCTGCTGATTTACCCGGAGACAAAAGGCCGCACGCTGGAGCAGTTGCAGGCACAACTCAGCAGGTAGAGCTCAACCTCTATCAGCTATAGTTTCTGTGCCGGAGAGTTCCGCTGTTTGCGAGGTTTTTGCGCCTGACGGTGCCGTGCCAGTGCGCATGGGAGCCCTGATCAAGCGGCGCAGCAATACCGCTGCATTCGGGGGCATCCGCTAAAATAGGCCACGCAAAAGACACAGGCGACTGTTGAGAGGTTAGTCCTTATGAGCATCACTGGAGCCATGCTGATCGGCGCGGCAGAAGTACGTGGAACACAGGGTGATGCTGCGGCCATCAACCCGGCAACCGGCGAGGCACTCCAGCCCACCTTTGGCGGAGGCACCATGGCCGATGTCGATCGTGCCTGCACGCTTGCCGCTCGGGATTTCGACGGCTTCCGTTCTGCAGACCTTGAGACGCGCGCCCGCCTGTTGGAGTCGATTGCGCAAGGCCTGACAGACCTGGGCGACGAACTGGTGGACCGTGCGGTAGCAGAATCCGGTCTCCCCAGACCGCGTATCGAAGGCGAACGAGGCCGTACCTGCGGGCAGCTCCGCTTGTTCGCCTCGCTGGTCCGCGAGGGCCGCTGGTTGAACGTTACAGTGGACACGGCGCTGCCTGACCGCAAGCCGCTGCCTCGCTCCGACCTCCGCTCACGCCGCATCCCCGTGGGCCCGGTTGCCGTCTTCGGCGCAAGCAATTTCCCGCTGGCCTTTTCCGTTGCCGGCGGCGACACGGCTGCCGCGCTGGCCGCAGGCTGCCCTGTGATCGCCAAGGCACATCCATCGCACCTTGGTACTTCTGAGCTTGCGGGCCGCGTCATTCAGCAGGCCGTCGCAGCCTGTGGTTTGCCGGAAGGAACCTTCTCGCTTTTGATCGGCGTCGGCAATGAAGTGGGTGGAGCGCTGGTCAAGCACCCCGCCGTGCAGGCCGTTGCTTTCACCGGCTCACGCAAGGGCGGTCAGGCGCTCGTCGCTCTCGCCGCAGCACGTCCGCAGCCAATCCCTGTCTTTGCCGAGATGAGCAGCATCAACCCCGTCTTCCTGCTGCCGTCCGCGCTCGCGACCCGCGGCGCATCGATTGCCGCAGGCCTGGTCGCATCGGCCACACTGGGCGTTGGGCAGTTCTGCACCAAGCCCGGCCTCGTCTTTGGCCTGACAGGCGATGCATTCGATGCGTTTGCCGCTGCTGCATCCACCGTTGTGGAGAAGGCTACGGCCAACACCATGCTGAACGCCGGTATCCAGCAAGCATATGCGCACGGGGTCGCAACACTGTGCAGCGCACCCGGCGTGCAGAAGCTTGCAACCGGAGCGCCCGGCAGCGATGCCAATGCTTCGGCGCAGCCAACACTCTTCCGCACCGGTGCGCAGACCTTGCTGAGCAATCCAACGCTGACCGAAGAGGTCTTCGGTCCAGCGGCGTTGCTGATTGCCTGCGAGAGCGAGGCCGAGATGATCGCCGCCGCCGAGCATCTGGAAGGCCAACTGACCGCCACCCTGCACCTTGACGGCGACGACCATTCCCTTGCAAAGCGCCTGCTGACGGTGCTGGAGCGCAAGGCGGGCCGCATTGTGGTGAACGGCTTTCCCACCGGCGTTGAGGTCTCCTACGCCATGGTGCACGGAGGACCGTCGCCTTCCACGTCCGACAGCCGCGTGACCTCCGTTGGTGCCATGGCGATCGA
>CAXUEW010000193.1:0-6773 GCA_964250115.1 uncultured Terriglobus sp. | reverse complement strand
AAACTCGCCATTTTCGAGACGAATTAAGTCTGTACCAACTACGGCGATGTACACATTGCGAGGCACCTGCAGCCCGATCATGTGGCGGCGGAACTGCTTGCAGCTATACACAAGCTCGCGCGGAACCACGCCTTCGGCAAGGATGCGGCCCTCGGTGTAGATGTCCTTCAGGAACAGGTTGAGCGCGGTAATCCGCTGGGTAAGGCCCCGCTCGACCGTCGCCCACTCCGTGCTGGTGACCATGCGCGGCAGCAGGTCGTACGGGAAAATTTTCTCTGTCCCCTCATCCCGGCCGTACACCGTGAAGGTGATTCCCTGGTTCAGAAAGGAAAGATCCGCGGCCTGCTTGCGCCGCTCGACCTCTGCGTGGGGAAGCGCAGAAAACTGATCCATCAATACCTGATAGTGGCTGCGCAACTGTTCCGGCGCGGCGAACATTTCATCGTACGCGCCATCCAGCAGATAGTCGTCCAGATTGGGCCGAAGCGGCTCTAAATTGTCCATCCGTGGCCCCAGTATAGTAGGGCCGGACAGAACTGCAGCGATGACTGGGCTGTTTACCGCAGCAGGAGAATCGAAAGCCAGCTGCGTCCCGGCGGCGGAGGTGTCTCCACTTCGCTGCGATGCTTTGCGTCAGGCACCATGGTCAGCGTCATTTCATGGCGGTCGCGAACGACCAGCAGGCTGACAGGATGGCCCTTACTGTCGTGCAAAGCGCGATTCCACTCGGATTTTGTACCGATGTGGTCGCCATTGACACGGGTCACGACGTCACCCGCATGCAGACCTGCCAGTGCTGCCGGGCTGTTTTCATCCACCGCATGGACCAAAAGTCCCTTGCCGTCTTTTACACCAAAGAAGCCAGCTAGTTGGACGCCCAACACATCCACTGTTGCTCCCGTGTATGCGGGAGCCATGGGCAGCAGGTGTCCTGACATGAACCCATGACCAAAGCTGCTCTTTGCCGCAGGCGCGGCTGCAATGCCTTCTTCGCGGACGGGCTCCGGCACGGTCCAATGCTGCTCCCATGCCTGCCGTTCCAGCTCAGCGCGGTTCGCCATCACAGCATTGACCGTCTGTTCCGCTCCGCTGCGGCATACCACCATGGAGATGGGGCGGCCCGGCTGGAGCTCCCGCAGAAGCTTTCGCAAGTCCTCTTCGCCTTCGATGAGTGTGCCGTTCACGCTCAGCACCACGTCATGTTCGCGCAGGCCAGCTTTCCCCGCAGGCCCATCATGATCGACCATGATGATCTCAGCGCCGCGCGAATCCTTCAGACGCAACGCTCCGGCTTCACTGTCGGAGATGTCACGGATATCGATGCCCAGGTAACCCTGCCCCTGCAGACGGCTTCCACTGGCTCCGCCGCCAGAGAATGCACCTAACATCTCGATGCCGCGGTGCGGAAGCAACTGGCCAGCCGCAACGAGGGGAACGCACGCGGCAAGAACACAGGCAGAAATGCTGAACGGAAGACGCCTATTGGACATCGACGCTCCCCAGCGCCTGCATTGAGGCATTGCGGATGTAGGGGCTTTCGTCCTGGGCAGAGACCGTATGCAGCACCTGCCGCACGCTGGAGTCTGCCTGAACAGGTGCCAGCATGCCGATGGCGCGCGTACGAACCTCCGCGCTGGTGTCGTTCATCAGGCTTTCCAACACGGCATCCCGCACCTTCTGGTCCTCGCCCACAAAACGGCTCAGGCCTTCCAGTGCCTTGAGCCGAACCGCAGTACTCCGATCCCAGCGCAGACGGACCAGCAGCGCATCAAGGGAACCATTCGCCTCGACACCGCTACCATGCTCGCAATGGCGGCCCTCGCTGCACTCCCGCGCCAAGTAGCTCACGCTGTCAGCCCGAACGGTGTTATCCGGACTCTTTTGCGCACCCATCATCAGCAACTGACGCACCTGCGGCTCGTCGATGCGCCCCTGAAAGGTTGTGGGCACCACGCGGCTGTAGTGAACCTGGACCACGTTCGGGTCAGACGTGGCAGAGATGCCGCTGATCTCGCTGATCACGCCGTCTGAATCGCTCGAAACAGTTGCAATCGCCTGGTGCGGCGCATGCGCCGCCTGGTAGCGCGTGAGTAAACTGCCACTCAGGAAGCCGAAGCCCACCAGCAGAGTCGCCAGCGCCGGTGCCGCGTAAATGTGCTGCCAGGTATTCAGCAAGCCAGCACGCAGACGTTGTCCCAGCGTGCCGTAACCGGCCTGATCCAGAGCTTCATCCAGCCGCACGCGTGCCGCGGCAAGCAGATTGGGTGTCACGGCAGGCAGGGTTTCCTGCTGCATCGTGCCGCTGAACGCGTTTAATGCGCTCAGTTCCGCCTCGCACTCCGGGCATCCGTGCAGGTGCAGTTCAAGATCGGCCTGCTCGTCTTCGGAGAGTTCCTCATAGGCCAGCAATACGAGTTGTTCTTTTGCTTCGTCGCACTTCATGACGAGATTCCTTGTGGCTTCCAGAAATGGGTATTGCATACAGCTTCGCGGATCTTTGTCCGCCGATAGTTTGTCGTACATTCCATGTGGAACACCCGCTCAGACTGCCGTGGCAGCGTAGACCGGGATCATCATCTTGCCTGCCTACCGTTCAGCTCCCTGAAAAGAGGGAAACTGACGGCAGCGAACAACTCTTACGCGTCTGCCAGGTTCGCACGCAGCTTGCGCGTGGCTCGGAAAAGTGTGTTCTTCGCCGTCTCTTCCGTGGTCTGCAGCATCTCGCCAATCGTGCGCAGCTTCAGGCCCTGGTAATGCTTCAACTCAAAAACCATGCGCTCGCGCGGCGTCAGCTCGCCCAGCGCGCCCTGGATGCGTTCGTTCAAGTGCTTGCGGCGCAATTCAAGGTCAGGGTTGGCACCCGCGCGGTCATCGCTCAGATTCGCCATCAGGTCGATGGTGTCTCCGCTTGAATCCATCATGGTTGACGCGTCTTCACGGCGGCTCTTGCGCCGGCGCAGCGCGTCCAGGCACAGATTCGTCACAATGCGGTAGACCCACGTGTAGAACGAGCACTCAAAACGGAAATTCGACAGGTGGCGGTACGCCTTTAGAAAGGCCTCCTGGTGCACATCCTGTGCGTCCTGCTCGTTGCCCAGCATGTGCAGAGCCAGCCGTAGCACGGCACCGTCATACCGCCGCACCAGTTGATCAAAGGCATCGCGTTCGCCGCCCTGCGCCTGCCGGATGAGCTCGTCATCCTCAAGCCGCTGCTGCGCACGCGCCTCGATCTGCGCCGGCGTCAGTGCCGCACGCCCTGCTCGACTTGCCGCTGCTTTCGCCACCTCCGGCGATTCTACCGCGACAACACCCGGCGCAAAGGCTGAAACCGACCCGAATGCGCTGCCATTTATCCCACGAAAAGCCTGTGTACCCATCGTGCGCTTACCCTAAAAAGAACGGCATCACCCATTCCTCACTGCAATAGACAGTGCAAAGTTGAAAAGGTTAGTAGCAGGCAACGGCCACGCGGAACTCGAATCTGGAAGTATCTCTTTCCGGCGTCTCCGGTGGCCCTTACAACCGCTGGCACTCGCAGCACCTACTTTTTAGGAACGGCAATGGTGATGTTGCGGTACTCAATGACGCCGTGATGATCGCCCTGCAGAAAGAACGGCCCTGGTTCGGCCTCATTGCTGTCGAGCGCACCACCGGTCGGACCGGGGATCTCGACGTTGTCGTGGTACACCTTGCCGTCCCGTAATACAGTCACATGCCTGCCGACCAGGGTGACGTCGAAGGCCGTCCACTTTCCAAGGGCAAGCTCCGCGCCCGCAGGTGGCGGGTAGTGGCTGTAGATCGCACCCATTTCATGGGTCGGCAGCTTGCCACCCTCAGTGCCTACCTGCAATTCATACCGGCCGCGCAGGTAGATACCGCTGTTGCCGCCTTCCGGGCAGTTCACTTCAATGTGCAGCTTGAAGTCCTGGAACTTCTCGGTGGTCTTGATGTTCGCAGCTCCCGGGCCTCTTCGACCGGGCACCTCGGGGTTGTCATTCACTAATTCGCCGTCACGCGCCACCCACTTGTTGTTCTCGACATTCCCGATCGGCTCCCAGCCGCTAAGATCTTTGCCGTCGAAGATAGGCTTGGGCTTCGTCCACGCCTTCGGCATGGGCCGATCGAGTAGGGGCGCCTTCACGCCGGCAAGCGCAGGACCGTCGGCGTCGCCACGCTTCTCGATGCCGCTCAGCTTGCCTGCGCCAGGCGACGTCAGTTCCCAGCTTACAGCCGGACCGCGGCCCGCTTCCTCGACCGGCACGATCAGTTTGCCCGACTCGATGTGCGCGCCCGTGATCGCATGCCACGCGCCGCCCCTCGGCTGAACGCGGCCCTCAAGTTTGCCGCCGTTGTCTGTGAGCTCCATCCATTGCGGATACGGCTTGCCGGTGGCTGGAGTCACCGTCATGTCCCAACGGCCCAGAAATGCTTTGGTGTCTTGCGCGGAGAGCGTCGAAGCGAACGAGGCTGCCAGGATAGTTGCGAACAGAGTCTTAATTTTCACGGGTTGAGTGTAACTCCTTTCGACACAGGCATGTGACCTGTTCTGCTTGAGCTCTGGAGCGAGAAAGCGCGCTCCTATCTACTTACATGCTTGTTCGTGTCCTAAATCTAACTTGATCTCGCTCATTGCGTAGGGCTCTACCCGGCTCGTACTTTCCTTGTGCAACCCCTTGTGAGCTCAGTGGATTGCGAAGCAGCTACTGCAGCATGACACTGATCGTTCCGCCGGACTACGTGACCGTGCGGTTCGTTCTCAAGATCAACGACATCAGCAGAATCGGAGCAAATCGTGGATAATTTGGAATTTTTCTACAACAGGGGCGTAGAGATAGCCTCTAGACGAAACTTCCTTACGGGAGTTGGGGCTCTTGGGGCAGCATCTCTGCTCACAGGCTGCGGCGGATCTATGGGAGCTACTGGCGCAGCCGGCGCAACGGGTGCTACCGGCGCGACAGGCGCCACTGGAGCGACGGGGGCTACTGGCGCTACAGGTGCGACCGGGGCAACGGGAGCTACCGGTACTACTGGCACAACAGGAGCGACTGGAGTCGCAGCCCTGACAGACGCCGACTACCTCAATTTTGCGTTGAATCTGGAATACCTTGAGGCTTCCTTCTATCTTTATGCTGCCACTGGCAGCGGTCTTCCCGCTACCAGCACCGGCTTTGCTGCGGGCTATGTCATCGGCGGCTCGCAGGTGCAGGGTGCAAGCACTTTGCAACAGCAGGTCATCAACGAGATTGCCTATGACGAACTTGCGCACGTCAACTTTCTGCGCAGCGCGCTTGGCAACGCCGCGGTCTCGATGCCGAACCTCAATATCGGATCGGCCTTCTCAGCGCTTGCAAGTGCCGCTGGCGTTTCAGGTGGGAGTTCGTTCAGTCCGTATTCCAGCTATAACAACTTTCTGATCGGTGCCTTCATCTTTGAGGACGTGGGCGTTACCGCTTACAGTGGCGCTGCACCGGCCCTTACCTCCCCCAGCAATCTCAACTACGCTGCCGGCATCCAGGCCGTGGAAGCCTACCACGCGGGCTATGTTCGGGCCGCAATTACCCGGACGGCTTCCGCCGTGGTCGCGGGAGCACAACCTAACGCCTCGCTGCTGACCATTGCAAACCAGGTCGCAACGCTGCGCGGTGCAGTGGGCGGCGGCATGGAGACGCTTCTGACCCTTGCTCCCGCCACCATCGCGACCAGCGGCAACTACGCACCCAGCACGGTTGTAGCGGCGTCCGCCACCACTGCAGTCGGGTTCGCACGTACCCCAAGCCAGGTACTGCATATCGTCTATGGAACAGGCGGCGGAGCGGGTGTTTCGTCAGGTGCCTTCTTCCCCAACGGCTTGAACGGGAGCATCAAGACGACCACCGCATAGCGCCTTGCAGGGTCAAGCTCTCTTCACTGTGCAAGTTGCAGTCCCGACACTCCGATCAAGTCCTTAAAGGAAGAATTCCATGCCGACTCAAGAAACAAGATTCCTCGATGAAGTCATCGTCAGCAGGCGGACCCTGCTGGCGGGCAGTGCCGCAATGGCCGCTCTGTCTCTCGTGCCGCACCAGGCCTCAGCGCAGGCTGCAATCGCAGCTTACTCTGACACCGATATCCTCAACTTCGCGCTCAACCTCGAATACCTGGAAGCAAACTTTTATTACCTTGCAGCGTTCGGAACGACGATCAACGTGGGCAATGCCTCATCTACTGCCGCGGGTGCTCCTGTCCTCGGTATCAACGGCGTCGCCGGCAGCAACACCGCCGGTTCCACCGCGGGAGTTGTCGCAAACAGCACTGTAATGGGTGCCCCGGCGGCTTCCGCCTACAAGGTGCCGTTTGTCAGTCCAGTGCTGGCGGCCTACGCAGTTGAAACGGCGATTGAAGAAGGACAGCACGTTGCGCTGTTGCGCTCGGCGCTTGGAGCAGCCGCGGTCTCACAACCGGCGATCGACCTGTCGCCGGGCCTGTTTGACACACTGGCTGGCTTGGCAAACGTTCCTTCCTCTTTGCGCCCTTTCAGCCCTTATGCCAATGAAGCCGTGTTCCTGCTGGGTGCTTACATCTTTGAGGATGTGGGCGTTTCCGCATACCACGGCGCGGCTCCGCTCATCACTGGCAAGACCACAATCCTGCCTGTTGCTGCCGGTATCCATGCCGTTGAGGCGTACCACGCCGGTCTTATCCGCTACTCAATCATTGTTGCGGATGCAATGGGTGCTTATGCGCCTGCTGTGCCTGCTGGAATGCGTGAAAGCTGCTCTGAAGGGCAGACTTGT
>CAXUEW010000192.1:0-6820 GCA_964250115.1 uncultured Terriglobus sp. | reverse complement strand
GAAGGACGATATCTTCCGGCGTGCCCTCCCACTTGCTGACATCGGACGCAATGTTGACGACCATGCGACCACTCGCAGGATGGCTGCGCAGCGCCGCAAGCAGGTGGATGCGCTGTGCCTGCAGGGAAGCGGCCATCTGCTGCTCATCCGTTGAAGTTACCGCGCTGGACTTTACCTCGAGCGGCGCGCTTTCCAGGCGCTGGATCATTTCCTGGCGGGTCTGCTCGGCTGCCACCTGGACCTGTACGCGGGAAAAGTTTATGGCTTCGGGATAAGCCTCTGGGCGCAACCCGCCCGCCCGCCTGATTACGGAACTCAGCCGTTCGCCTGGTGCCAAACCGTAGCCGCCAGGGTGCGCAATTTCGCCGCTCAGGGTTACGGATGAGCCGATATCGGTCCAACCCGTCATCTGGCGAATGCTGAGCACATCGCCCGGTTTCAGCAGAAGATTACTTGTTCTGTCACCAGCCATTGCGCCCGTAAGTACAACATCCACATGGCCTATCTCAACCGACTTGCCATTCAGGATGGAGTAACTGGTGAGGCCGGCTGTATCCCGGTATGCGCTGCGATCGAGGCCACCGGCGAGGTCCACCAGGGCTGATACGGTCATGCCGCCGAACAGCGGATACAAGCCCGGCCTAAGTACTTCCCCTTCAATGCGTACCTTGGGTGCATCGGCTTCGTAACGGCCAAAGATCTCCACGGTGTCGAACGGCTGCAGCGCGATAGGCGAGTTTCCCATCAACACATCGCCAAGCTGAAAGGGTAGGGTAAGCGGGTGGAAGTCCGGTGCGATCAGCCGCACAATCTGACCGCGATCTGCAGGTTCAGGCAGGATGTCCTGATAGGAGCGGAGGATGTCGGTCAGCGTCAGGCCCGGCCGGAAGGCATATTGGCCTGGACGGAAGACGTGGCCTGCCAAGTACACCGCCTGCTGGTTATACGGCAAAATCTGAGCGATGGTGACATGGTCCTGGCTCTGCACGCGGAATGCGGCAAGCGCTTTGCCGACGGCGTCGACACCGGTGCCGGGTTCCAGGCTCAGCATGGTACGGCGTGCATTCGCCTCAACGCGCGAGACCTCAATCTGGTTGAGGTTGGCGGTGGGCAGCACGCCGCCAGCAAGATCCAAGACCTGCTGAAGATTGGTTTCACCGTTCAGTTCGTAGATTGCCGGGTGATGAACGGCACCTTCCACCGTAACCTGCTGTCCCACCGGAGGCACCACGATGGTATCGCCCGGCTGCAGCCGCTCCACGCCGGTCCGGACGCCCTTGAGAAGAAAGTCATAAAGATCCACCTGCGCTACCGTCGTGTCGCCCCGCATCTGTTTCAGCAGCCGCAGTGATCCGCGTGCCGTTGGACCGCCTGCGGCATACAGAACGCTGAGTGGCGTCGACAGGGCGTTGACATCGTAGGCGCCGGGCCGCTGCACATCGCCCACCACATACACGCGAACGGTCCGGAGGCGTCCCATGGAAATTTCGGCGTGTTCGTCCTTAAACTGCGTGTTGAGTGCCTTCTGTATTACTTCCTGTGCGCGGCTGATGGTCAAGCCGTTGACTGAAAGAGTGCCAGCCTCCGGCAGAGCGATCTGGCCTTGGCGGTCGACGGTAACGTTTAATCGATCTGAGCGGCTGCCCCACATATTCACCACCAACTGATCGCCCACGCCCAGCACGTAGTCAGGCCCAACCGGAAGATCCGAGGGCAACAGGTTTGCGTTGCCAGTGCCAAGCAGAAAAGCCTCGCTGCCAAATCTGCGCAGTATGCCTCCTGATGAAGGGAGCTTCGTATAAAGGTCGGTCAATGCCGGAATGTTGCTGTACGGAATTTTCGCCCGCAGGGAATGTGATGCCTCAGGGTCTTTAAGACTGCTGGCCAGCGCTTCTGCCTTCGCCTGCGCCTCGGCCTGTCGCACCGCGTCAGCAGGTAAAGCATTCTGTGGCTGGGTAGCCGGTACGGTCTCGACACGGGAGGGAGGCACGGCGCCTGACCTCGCAGCGTCCTCCTGCCTTGCAGCGTCGCCCGGAGCGATGCAAGGCACCTGCAAGCGTGCATCGCCGACGCTGCCTGCAGTTCCGTCGAAGGCCGCTGTCCCTTTGCCTGATAGAACGCAGTCCAGGCTGCTATCAGTACCTGTAGGCCGTGCGGTGGATGGGCTTTGCCATTCAACTGCCGTGTCCTGTGGGACGGCAGCAGCGGTTTGGCCCTGCAGGGACACTGCGGCAAGACCGGCGATCAATGTCAACAAACATGGGGTACGGAGTTGGTGCATTCTTTCCTGCTCTCACACGGCGCGCACCCTGGCGAACCGGGAACTTACAAGTTGCAGACTTCGTTGCCTGGGCAGCAAGCCACACGCGAGCGTCTCGTGATGAAATGTCTCGCGACCGGGAACATGCCGGTACCTGCCCGGAAACGTGACACGCTACCAGGTCGAACTTTGTCTCAAGTTAGCTTCGCGATTCCTTCGCCGCAATCGTGCAGTGAGGATCGGTCCAGCGTGTTGACCCATTTCGGGACAGCGGTTCAGCCTGACAACATGACGCAAGCTGTGCTCCCGTCTCAATGCGGTGCCTCGGGCAGGCATGTTGTTCACACTGCTACTGTTGGAAGCGGCTGGCCATGCGCGCTGACGACGACCTGATCTTCATCTCCATTGCGTCTTACCGTGACCATCAACTGCACGCGACGATCGGCAGTTGTCTGCAGGCTGCGCACAATCCCGGCCGGCTGCGATTCGGCGTCTGCTGGCAGCACGATGAAACCGAGCAGCCACCACTTGTCGACGATCGTCTTCGCGTCCTGGATGTTTCGTGGCAAAAGAGTGGAGGTGCTTGCTGGGCTAGGGCAGAGGCCATGAAGCTGTGGCTGGGCGAGCCGTGGTTCCTGCAAGTGGACTCACACTGCCGCATGCGGCCAGGCTGGGACACACTGCTGATCGAAACCGCGCAGGCTACAGGCAGCGCAAAGCCTGTCCTCAGCACGTATGCAACACCCTTCGTCCCGGGCGGCAATGAACTGCTTGAGCCGCTGCCGCTGCAGATGGCATTGCAGGGCTTCACCCGTGAGGGCATTCCACACTTTCGTCCGGTCGCCATTCCGCACTGGGAGACGCGAACACAGCCACTGCGGGCGCGCTTCCTGTCTGCGGGCTTTCTGTTTGCACCGGGTGTGTTTGTAGAGGAAGTGCCTTACGATCCGCAACTGTACTTCCTGGGTGAGGAGGCCGCCATGACTCTCCGCGCCTTCACGCATGGGTACGATCTTTATCACCCCGCCGAAGCCATCGTGTGGCATGATTACATCCGCGCCGATCACGTAAAGCACTGGGACGACCACGTGGAGGCACAGACCGCACAGACGTGGCAGGAGCGGGACCTCGTCAGCAAGCAGCGGGTCAGCACACTGCTTGCCGGGCAGCCGCTGGACGGCTTCAACCTGGGTACGGCCAGAACGGTTCGCGACTACGAGCAGTATGCAGGCCTGTCGTTCACACATCGCAAGGCGCAGGGCTACACCATGCGTGCGGAAGAAGCGCCGAACCCTGCCGCCCCCGAAGATTGGAACGAGTCTGTTTACGAGTGGATCGTCCGTCTCCCAGTGCCTGTCGCGGCGTTGCCGATGGGTGCGTGGAATGACGTGTCCTTCTGGTATATCGGTGTCTTTGACGAGCTCGGCAGTGAGATCTATCGCAAAGACCTGGCCGCGTCGGATGTGGCTGCCTTGAACCGCACAGAATCGGAGATGGTTCTGGTCTGCGAGCTGCAATCCGACTGCATCCCGGCGGCATGGAAGGTCTGGCCGGTAAGCCGGTCAGTAGGCTGGCTGGCACCGGTGGATGGTGCGTTTCAAGAGGGCGATTACGCCATCCTGCAGTCAGAAGAAGCAATATCCGCAAGCTAAACCGCAAAAAAGACCGGCTCCCAAGTGGTGACGGGGGAGCCGGCTCTGGATTGGGGAGGGTTGGCAGTTGGGACTAGCTGAACAAACCGTTGAGGCCGTTCGGGAAGAACACGCCAGAGTACTTGTTGCCGGTCGGCGGTGCAGCAGTCGAGCCGGTAACGATACGCAACACCTGTGACGTGGTGCGGCTGTACGTTCTGGAGAAGTTCGGTGTGGCGGTCTGCGCGTCCACAATCGTCGCGGCCTGCAGGGTGGTACCTGCGGGTTCCGTCGATGTGGTTTGCAGGCCGACGCCGATGTCATTCACCGTCGTGCTGCCATCGAGCGCAGTACGCGTTGCAGAAATCTTCTGCGTCAGCGCCTGTACGCCGTTTGCGCCGGTCGGATCGTTGAGGAAGATGGCCGTGCGGATAAGACCCGCATGGTATGCCTCAACCGAAAGGATGCCGGCTGCTGCCGCCAGGTAAGCCGGCGTTGTGATGAGCGGTGCTGCCCCCGCGTACGCCGTGACTCCTACATCCTCAAAGATGTAAGCGCCCACCAGGAAGTTCACGTCGCTGGCAAAGGGATCGAACGAAGGCCCGATCTTCGCAGCCGACGCCAACGTGTCAAAGGCGGTGCTCAGGTTCAGGTTGGGCTGCGCAACGGCCGCTGAACCCAGGGCGCTGCGCAGGAACAGAACGTGGTTGCGCTCTTCCGTCGCAGTCTCCGTGGCATAGGCCTGGATCGCAGGACGTGTCCAGGGGACGAGACAGCTTGCAGGTCCACCGGATTTGGTGGTGACGCTGCCGCCGCCGGTTGAAGCCGTTCCGGGGCCGATACCGACGCCGACCTGGTCGATCGTTTTGCCCTGGGTAGCCAATGTGTAGAACTGCGCCTCAAGGTACTCCAAATTCAGCGCGAAGTTGAGAATGTCCGTGTCGGTGAAGGAGGTCGCGGCCTGCGCTTCCGCGCTCTTCACGCCTGCAAAGACTAGACCGGCAAGTGCAGCACCCCCAAGGGTGAGCATCTTCCGGCGACCGCTGACGATAATGTCGTCGAGTTGCTGTGTTTCGATGGTTGCCATGATTCGTCCTTAGGTGGTGGTAGCGCTGATGTTGCCGTTCAAGCCGTTGGGGAAGAATCCGCCGCTTTTTACGCCGACTGCGGCCGAGGCGTACACAATGTGCAGCACCTGATCTGTGGTTCGTGCGTAAGCGATGGAGTTCTTTGAGTCCGCCGCCACAATGCTGCTGGCCGGCGTGTACTTGGTGGGATCGAACGATGTGGAGTATGCCGGCAAAGGCGTGATCGGAGTTTCCTTGCCGCCGCCCAGGTTGCCGCGCAACGTGCTGATCATGTTTGCGAGATTGACGTAGGTGTTGGTTGGCGAGATCGTGGTACCTGCGGTTGTCGCGTTCATCACCGAATCGGCGATCAACAGGGTGCGGATCTCGGCTGCATGGTAAGCCTCGACAGCAAGGATGGATGCAGCGGCAGCAAGGTATGCCTTGCCTGTGGTAGTTGTGCTCAGCAGGCTGGCGGCACCCTGGTAGGCGGTGACACCCACATCTTCGAACACGAACGCGCCCACCAGGAAAGCCTGGTAGCTGCCGAATGGGTTGAAGGCCGGTCCAATACCTGCGGCCGCAGCGGCTGCGTTGAAGCTGTTCATCAGGTCGATGTTGGGCCGGGAAACGGCAGCGGAGCCAAGGGCAGACCGCAGGAAGCGAACGTGATCCAGTTCGTTTTGTGCGATCTCGTAGATGTAAGCCTTCTGCGTGGTGGTCAGGTTCGGGATCAGCGTGGTTGCCGGTGCAACAACAGTGGTCGTGGCATTGCCGGTATCCGCAGCGGTAAGGCCGGTGCCGGTCGCCGCACGCAGGTAGAACTCGGCTTCCAGATACTCCAGATTCAGCGCAAAGTTCAGAATGTCGATATCGGATGGGCCAGACGCTGCAGTTGGCGCGGGCGTCGTTGTAGGTGTGGGCGTGGTGGTTGTGGTCGGGGCTGGCGTGGAACTGCCACCGCAACCAATGGCCGTGACGGCGGCAGCAGTTCCGGCACCAGCCAGAAAGCTCCGACGCGACACAGCTTTGTCGATCAGATCAGCTAATCGTTTTTCCACTTGAGGATCTCCTGCGTACAGTGCGCCGATTTCAACGTCTTCTATGAACCTTGGCTATACGCAGAACGCTTGCTGCACCGCTATAGATGTCTCCGGAAAAGGTTTGTCATATCCATTTGCACCGCATCCAGAGCTTGGCGGGTCACCAAAGCCAGATACAGCTACGCAACATCTATGTTCTTGACAGATGTATCTCCAGCCGCGCACGCGCGCGAGTAAACGCGCTCAAACTCTTCCCAGTCGGGCTATTTTCCGATACAGAAGGTGGAGAAAATCAGGTGAAGGACGTCGTCTGCCGTGGTTTCGCCGGTAAGTTCATCGTTGGCTTGCAGAGCTTCATAGAGGTCCAGCAGGACCATCTCATGCGGCACATGGGAAGCCGCTGCGGCCTCGGCCCGCAGTAGCGCCGCCTGGGAGCGCTGCACAGCCTCTTTCTGTCTCAGATTCGTAAGGGTCGCTGCGCCTGAATGGTGTGTGCTTCCGGTTGCGAGCGCCACGATCGCCTGCTTCAGGGCTGGTATGCCATAGCCGGACTTCGTTGAGGTGTGTACCGAGAGCCACGCGCTCGGCGAACCAGACTGATCAGCCGTGCCATGTCTGCCTTCCTGGATAGAAATCGCGGAAGACGGAACGTTCTGACTGATCGTTGGGTCTGCGCTTCCTTCCAGTAAGTCCACTTTGTTGTGAACCATGAGTACTTGCCGTCCCACCAGAGATGTGTAGGTCCCATCTCCTTTCCACGTTTCCGGGTGTGTGGCGTCGACAACAATCAGGACTGCATCCGCCTCTGCCATCGCCTGC
>CAXUEW010000191.1:0-6822 GCA_964250115.1 uncultured Terriglobus sp. | reverse complement strand
ATGGCAGCACGATCATTGGGATCAGGAATCCACATGGAACCGGACCGAGCGCACGCAACTGACGGAAAGCGACGTGATCACCTTCCACGACTACTCCTGGCCGGAAAAGTTCGAGGAGCGCATCGTGCAGCTCGAGAAGCTCCACCGGCCCATCCTGTGCACGGAGTACATGGCACGCGGTGCCGGTTCCACCTTTGATGGCAGCCTGCCGATTGCGGCCCGGCACAACGTGGGTGCTATCAACTGGGGCCTGGTCAAAGGCCGCATGCAAACCTACCTGCCGTGGGACAGCTGGAAGCTGCCCTATACCGATCGTGAACCGACTGTCTGGTTCCACGATGTGTTCTACGAGGATGGACGACCGTACCGGCAGGCCGAGATCGACCTGATCCGCAAGGTTTCGGCGGAGAAGAACCCGCGGTAGTCCATCTCCACTGTTGTCATCCCGCAGCAGTCCACATCTACCGTTGTCATCCCGCAGCGTAGCGGAGGATCCGCAGTTCTGCCTGCCTGTCGAGCAGGACATGGCGGGCAAAGGAGTTCTTAGACTGAGCATGCGGGCGGTAGGGGTCGAGTACACATGCAGATCCCTTCGCTTTCGCTGCGGGATGACAAAGATTGGGAGTGTGCTGCGGGATCTGGTAGGAGAGCAAGGCTCGATGGCTCTCTGAGTTGGATATGAGCGTAACTGACTCATATAACCTGCAACCTCTGTGCTACTATCTCCATCAGATGTACTGAACCGGCTAACACCGGCAGGCACAACGCCAAACTGAAGGAGATCAACCATGACCATCACTCGTTTCAGCCCCCTCCACGACGTTGCAGTTCTGCAGAATCGGCTGAACTCGATCTTTTCCGACTACAACCGGCCGCAGTCCACGGACTCCGAGGCGCTGAGCGCCGGCGCGTTTGTCCCGGCAGTCGACATCTACGAAGACGCCCAGAAGCTGCAACTGACCTTTGAGGTCCCCGGCATCAAGCCTGAGGATGTCGATGTTCGGGTGGAGAACTATACCCTGACCGTCAAGGGCGAACGCAGCGTCTCGCAGGAGCAGAAGGAAGAGAACTTCCGCCGTATCGAGCGCCGCTTCGGAGCCTTTGTGCGCAGCTTCGCGCTGCCGCAGACAGTCGATACAGAGCAGGTTGCCGCACACTCCGAGCATGGTCTGCTGACCATCGAGCTGCCGAAAAAGGCCGCCGCACAACCCAAGCAGATCAAGGTAAATGTAACCGGCGCGGGTAGCCAGCCGAAGCAGGTCGAGGGTACTTCCACCGAGCAGAAAGCTGCGTAAGCAGGTAAAAGCAGAACGCGAAGGCCGCGAAGGTTACGCAAAGGCCGCGATGAGCCCGGCATTCGCATACCTCGCGTCAGCTCAGCGGCCTTCGCGTAACCTTGACGTACTTCGCGTTCTGCTTTTTCTTCAAGGAATAAAGCAATGGCAATCAACTGGAACAAGATGACGGTGAAATCGCAGGAGGCTGTGCAAGCCGCTGCGACCATGGCGGCGGAGCACGGCAATCCTGAGGTGCTGCCGCTGCACCTGCTGGCGGCCTTGCTGGAAGACGGTGAGGGCATTGTTCTGCCCGTGCTGGAAAAATCCGGCATCCCTGTTCAGCAGCTGCTGGCGGCCGTGAATGGGGCCATTGCCAAGCTGCCCAAGATCCAGGGTGCCCAGCAGCAGCCCAACGCAGGTGCCGCCCTGAACCGTGTTCTGGAACAGGCCTTCAAGGAAGCCGACAACTTCAAGGATGAGTACGTTTCCACCGAGCACCTGCTGCTGGCGCTGGCGCAGGGCAGGAACGAGCCGACGCAGCTGGCTCTTGCCGCAATGGGTGCGACGCACGAGGCCATCCTGAAGGCGCTGACCGGCGTCCGCGGCACCCAGCGCGTCACCGACCAGAACCCTGAGGGCAAGTTCCAGGCTCTGGAGAAGTACGCGAAAGATGTGACCAAGCAGGCGCGCGAGGGCCGTCTTGACCCTGTGATCGGCCGCGACGAGGAGATTCGGCGCGTGGTGCAGGTGTTGAGCCGCCGCACCAAGAACAACCCCGTGCTGATCGGCGAACCGGGCGTCGGCAAGACGGCCATCGTCGAGGGGCTGGCCATCCGCATTGTGCGCGGCGACGTCCCGGAAAGCCTGCGTGAGAAGCGGCTGGTCTCGCTGGACCTTGCCTCCATGCTTGCGGGCGCGAAGTTCCGTGGCGAGTTTGAGGAGCGGCTGAAGGCGATCCTCAAGGAGATCGAAGACTCGCACGGGCAGATCATCCTGTTCATCGACGAACTGCACACGCTGGTGGGAGCGGGCGCGGCTGAGGGTGCCATCGATGCCAGCAACATGCTGAAGCCGGCACTGGCCCGCGGCGAACTTCGCGCCATCGGTGCCACGACGCTGAACGAGTTCCGCAAGTACATCGAGAAAGACGCGGCACTGGAGCGGCGCTTCCAGCAGGTGTACGTGGGCGAACCCAACGTGGAAGACACGGTCGCCATTCTGCGTGGCCTGAAGGAAAAATACGAGGCACACCACAACGTCCGCATCAAGGACGCAGCGATCATCGCGGCGGCAGAGCTGTCGCACCGCTACATCAGCGACCGCTTCCTGCCGGACAAGGCCATTGACCTGGTCGATGAGGCTGCGGCTTCGCTTGCCATCCAGATCGGTTCTGTGCCGGAGGAGATTGACGCAATCGACCGCCGCGTGACCTCGCTGCAGATCGAGAAAACGGCGCTCACTCGCGAGACGGATCCCAACTCTGTGGATCGTCGGGAAGCAGTGGAGCGGGAACTGGCCGAACTGCAGGAGCAGGCAAGCGGCCTGCGCGCCAAGTGGCAGCACGAGCGTGACGCCATTGGCCGCATCACCGAGCTGAAAAAGCAGGTGGAAAGCCTGCGCTTTGAGGCCGAGGACCAGACGCGCAAGGGCAATCTGGAGCGTGCCGCGGCGATCAGCTATGGCGATCTGCCGAAGGCCGAGGCCGAACTCCGCTCGCTTGAAGCCGAGCAGGATGCGCTGAAAACCCAGGTCTCAGACGCGAGACCTGGGGCACCCAAATCTTCAGGCAGGATGCTGAAGGAAGAGGTGGACGAGGAGGACATTGCCGAGATCGTCTCGCGCTGGACGGGCATTCCTGTCAGCAAGATGCTTGAGGGCGAGGTGCAGAAGCTGGTGCAGATGGAGAAGCGTCTGCAGGAGCGCGTCGTGGGGCAGGATGAGGCTCTGGTTGCGGTGGCTAATGCCATCCGGCGTAGCCGAGCGGGGCTCAGCGATCCCAAGCGGCCCATCGGCAGCTTTATCTTCCTTGGACCGACGGGCGTCGGCAAAACCGAGACGGCACGCGCCCTGGCGGAGTTCCTGTTCGACGACGAGAACGCCATGGTCCGCATCGACATGTCGGAGTACATGGAGAAGCACGCGGTCGCCCGGCTGATCGGCGCGCCTCCGGGATATGTGGGCTTTGACGAGGGTGGCCAGTTGACCGAGGCGGTGCGCCGCCGGCCATACGCGGTGATCCTCTTCGATGAAATCGAAAAGGCACATCCGGACGTGTTTAATGTGCTGCTGCAGGTGCTGGACGATGGTCGCCTGACCGACTCGAAGGGCCGCACGGTAAGCTTCAAGAACACCGTCCTGATCATGACCAGCAACATCGGCGGCACGCAGTTGACGACGGCGTGGGCGTCCGGTGGTGACGGTTTCGAAGACGCAAAGCTGCGCGTGATGGACGACCTGAAGAAGCACTTCCGGCCGGAGTTCCTGAACCGCGTCGATGACATCGTGGTCTTCCATGCGCTGGGCGAAGACAAGCTGGCGCACATCATCGATCTGCGTCTGCAGGACCTGCAAAACCTGCTGCACGACCGCAAGATCACCATCGAACTGACACCGGAGGCGCGGCACCTGATCTTTGCCACGGGCTACGACCGGGCGTATGGGGCGCGTCCGCTGAAGCGTGCCATCCAGCGGCTGGTGCAGGACCCGTTGGCCATGCGCATCCTGAACGGCGAAGTGCGGCACGGCGACCACGTCCGGGTGGAAGCGGCAGGCGAACACCTCGCCTTCCGCGTCACTTCACACGAAGCCGCGCCGGAGTTGATTACAACTGCAAGTCTCTAATCCTGGGCACAGCGAGCGCCCCGTTCATTCCGGCATGAGAAACTTCATGCTAAGGGACGAGGCATCGCCCAGCGAACCAGCGCACGTGCTGCTCGCTTCTTCCTCCGGGTGATCATGCGCAGGATTCAGCTTGACTTCATCGATGGCATGCGTGCCCTGCTGGCGCTTTATATCGTGGTTCACCATACGGTGCAGCTGCTGGGCTTCGTGCCCGATGTTCTAGTTGGATTTGGGTACGGTCAGGCTGTTGTTGCGGTCTTTATTACGGTGTCTGGCTTCTGTCTTGCACTGCCACAGGCATCCGCCGGTAAGTGGACGATCGACGCCCGCAGCTTCTTTCTGCGACGTGCCCGAAGAATCCTGCCGCCGTATTACGCAGCCCTGTTGCTATCAGTCGTCGTGAGCGCCAGCTACAAGTGGATGGGGCCATTTCACGATCCGGTGGGCGAGTTCTCATTCGCAGGTGTATGGTCGCATGTTCTGCTGATCCAGAATTGGCTCCCAGGGCAGATGTATACGCTGAATGGCCCGCTGTGGTCGATTGCGTTGGAGTGCCAGATCTACCTGTTGTACCCAGTGATGGTCGTGCTACGCAGGCGGCTGACATCACTGGGCATGTTGGCTGTGGTTGTGCTGTTTGCCTCTGCCGCCTTCCGTTTGCTTCATGCCGCAGGACAGCCGCAATTCCTCATCTTCTTTGCGCTGGGCGTGCTTTCAGCAGAGATGGCTTTCCGAAAGAAGAGGCTCTGGATCCCGCTGAGCATGGTGCTGGCCGCGGGTACGTTTTGCCTGCTTGCGCCACACCTCTCCACGCCAATGCAGGAAGCGTGTGCCAGCCTTGCAAGTGCAGGCCTGTTGACCCATCTTGCGCAGGAACAAGGCAATCCGCTGCGCCGGATGCTGGGTTGGCGGCCTGTTGCGTGGGTAGGCACGTTCTCCTACAGCATCTACCTTCTGCATGATCTGTTCGTGGCATCCGGCTGGTACTGGATGCGCAATCGTGAAGCCGGCTTCGGCACACGGCTTGATGTACGGTTCCTCTTTTTTACGTTGGTTGTGGGCACCATGTCCGTGGCTGGAAGTTACGGCTTCCATGTGGTGTTTGAGCGGCCTTTCATGAGTGCGAAACGCCAGAAGGCCGAACAGCGGCTGGCCACTACATAGGCGAGGGATGTGGACATTGACCCGCAGGAAAGATCCGTCCGACACGCCGACGCAGCCACTCGTTACATCCCTGCCACCAGCAGAGAATAAGCGCTATTACCCGGCGCTGGATGGCCTGCGTGCGATTGCGGTGTTGATGGTTTTTGCCAGTCATTTCATCGCTGTACCCGATGCGATGAACTGGGGCTTTGCAGGCGTGGATATCTTCTTCGTCCTGTCGGGCTTCCTGATTACCGGCATCCTGTATGACTCGCAGCATCGGCCGGATCGTTATCGCATTTTCTACATGCGGCGGACGCTTCGCATCTTCCCGCTTTACTATGCCGTGCTGATGTTGCCGGTGGTTTTGTATCCGGTCTTTCGCTGGCAACTGCATCCAGCGCAGTGGATGTGGCCCGTGTACCTGGGCAACTATGCGCGCTTCCTTTGGCCCGGCGACGTGATCGGGAATACATCTACCTTTGAAGACATTCGGTCGACGGTTTTTCCGCGTTTCACGTACCAGATTCCTCACCTATGGAGCCTGTGCGTGGAAGAGCAGTTTTACCTTGTGTGGCCGCTGGTTGTGTTTTCTGTTGGCAAGCGCGAACGCTTGCGTAATGTGTGCCTGGCGATGGTTGCGGCGGTTCCGCTGTTGCGCACGTTTGCCCTGCATGCGGCTTCAGCAGAGGCGCTGAGCAATGGCCTGCTATATCGTGCAACGCCCTTTCGTGCGGACGCCCTGTTGCTGGGCGGTGCCGTGGCCTTGTGCCTGCGCGGACGGGAAGGCAAGCGGCTGATCGACCTTGCGTCGAAAGCCTTCGCAATGCTTGCGGCGCTGTTCGTCTTTCTTCAGATCGTTGCGAAATTGCGTGACGGACACTTTTTGGATGCGGAGTACCTGAAGCGCTACAACGCCTGGGGCTATACGTTGCTTGCGTTTGCGGCGGCTTCGGTCATCCTGATGGCCGTGGACGAACGGTCTCGGCTGTACCGCATGTGCCTGCATCCGGCGCTGCGCTGGCTGGGCGTTCGCAGTTATGGCTTTTACGTGTACCACCTGCTGCTGGGGCAGGTATGGGTGCTTGCGTCGATCGCACTTTGCCTGGGGCACAAAGGGGTCGCTTCGAAACTACTGCCCTTCATTGCCTTCGCCGGTACGGTAGCCGTTTCTTGGGCAAGCTTCAAGTATCTTGAGTCGCCGGTGCTGCGATTGAAAGCTCGCTTCGCATAGGCTGTATCGTTCTATAAGTTCGTTCGACGTTTACATCGAAGCGCGTGTCATTTCGCAAAGCATCACGGCTTCAGCCGCCGAGATAGAAATCTCAGTGGCTAAAGCCACATCCTGACCGGCACCGATTTCGATCTCGGCGGCTAAAGCCTTTTGGAAACTTCCAGATAAATGCCGGCACGGACAGGATTGGTTACTCCCCAAAGACCAGGTGCTTTGCGCCGGTCCAACTTACGGCATGAACGAGGTAGTCTGACTGCAGAAGGCTGGGGTAGTTTCGCTGCCAGAAAACCTGCATCTGCCGGTCGATGGCTGCTCGAAAAGGTGAGT
>CAXUEW010000190.1:742-6833 GCA_964250115.1 uncultured Terriglobus sp. | reverse complement strand
TAGAACTTCACCTGCAGATTCAGTTGCATGCGCCGGCCCGGTTGCGCCGAAACCGCCCTGCCAAAGAACGGTGAGGTAAGGACGCCAACGTACGTAATGGGATTGACTCGATTCAGGATGTTGAACGAGTTCAGGGAGAGAGAAAGGACAGGTGAAGATTTCTTGTCTCTTCCAAGGCGCACATCGTGTGCTGCGTTGATGTCCAGATCTATGTATGCGGGCCCGTGCAGTGTGTTGCGGGATACACCAAGAGGACGGTCCACCACAACTCCGTCACGGTTGTCGTCACTGCCGGTCAGAATGTTGACAGGCCGGCCTGAGTAAAGGGAGAGAGCGGATCCAAGAGCAACCCAGGAGCGCACCGTGAACGTGCCAAGAAGATCGAACTTGTGCCGCCGATCATTGTCGGAGCGTGCCCAATCCGCAGCCGGGTCACGGCTGTTTGCAGGAAAGAAATTGATGCCCTGCGTGTTGGTAGAAGTTTTGCTTAAAGCGTACTGGACCTGTCCTGAGAAGTAGTTTGTGGGCCTGCCACGAAACGTGACCTCAAGTGCGTTCGATTTAAGGTAGCCCTCTGACTGTAGCAACCGAACTTGTCCAAGCGTTGGGTTTGGACGCGTTCCGTACGCAGGATTGAGGGGAGCATTGGCATCTGTCGAACGAAAGAGATTGATGCCTCGGGACCCTACATAGGTAGCGGAAAGTGTGCTCTGTTTCGTGATCTGATCTTCAATCCCCAAGCTGTATTGCACGGTTGAAGGAATACGTGTTCGCTCATCCAACCGAACCACGCTGGTATGCAGTGACTCCAGTGCCGCCGCTGAAGTAGGGTATTGCGGTTGCGAGACAAGGTAGCGCCGAAGTGTGATGCCGTCGTAGTGCAGAAGATCTGAAATCGGCATGGGGCCGCTGCGATCGTAAAACACACCTGCTCCACCCCGAAGAATAATACGGCCGTGCTTTGCCGGCGCATACGCGAAGCTGATGCGAGGCGCCAGGTTTGTAGGATCGTCGCGGAAAAAATTCTGGAAGTAGTAACGGACACCTATGGAAAGCGATAAGTTCTGACGGACTCTCAAGGTGTCTTCGATATAGCCGGCAACAACCTTTTCCCAGAAGGTCACACGCGGTTGACCACGCTGCACAAGATAAAGGGATGGCTGGTTTGCCGCGTAATCCGCAAGGCTGGCAAAGGTGTAGGTGCCAAGCGCGTTCGTCTTATCCACGAAGGCTCGACGGCTGATGTCTGGGACATCGATACCAAACTTCACTTCGTGCCTGCCATGCGTGTAAGTGACGACGTCCGCGCCGTCGAAATGGTTCTCGCTACGGTGAAGATCAGCTTGTGCACCACCTCCAGTGAAAGCGCCCGAGACAACAATTTGCGGCAGATTTGTGACACTGTCGGTCCGATTGTCGGCTTTGCCCACCAGGAAGCGAAGTTGATTCACCATGTGCGGCGAGAGTACGGCGGTATAACCCACATTGATTTCGTGCTCGAAAGAGCGAACGTTCGTAGCAGCTTCGGGCAAGATAGTACCGCCCGCGCTTGCATTGAGAATCGACCTTCTCTCATACGAGTAGCCAATCCAGAACTGATCTGTGCCACGGAATGTGTGAAATCCACGCAGGGAATAAAAGTCGTGCGTTGTGGAATTGGCGATGTTTGTCTGAATCTGGCCTGAAGGCGTAGCGGCTAAGACGATCGCCTGCTGACGATTCACATCGTGATTACCAGTCAGCAAAAATGTGGAGTGCTTGCCGATGTGTAAAGGGCCGGTGAGTGCGCCTTCGAAGTAGACGCGCTGCTGCGCGGGCTTACTGGACGCAAACGGTTCTCGCGCGTCGAATACAGAGTTTCTGTAGAGAAAGTTCCCTGAGCCGTGGAACTGGTCGGTGCCACCCCTCGTCGTGATTTCAAGCCGGGCACGCCCAGGAGCGGCATACAACACCGTGTAGGGATTCTGGTTGATCCTGACGCTCTGAATACCTGAAGCAGAAACGCCCGGACCGTTGGCTTCCATACCGTTGACCACAAGTGACACGCCGGCCGTTCCGGTCGCATCTGCGCTTAGAAAGCGCGACAGGGTCGCAATGTAGTCGGCATCGAACACCGGCAGGCGATCCAAAGCATTTCGATCCAGATTTACCGCGTTTTGATTGTTGTCCGGATCAGCTGTTAGCTGAAGCTGTTGTTCGCCCGCGGAGACGGATACATCCGCAATTACGGCGGAAACTTTCAATACAATCCGAAGAGCGGCCTTGTTGTATGGAACATCGAGCGTTTGCTCGGAATGGGCAAAACCTTCTGCGGTTGTCTCAATCAGGTAATGACCGCTGCGAAGATCTGACAGCCGGACCTGACCGGCTGCATTGGATTCTGCCTCGCGGATCAGCTTGCCATTCTGCCGAACCATCAAATGAGCGTGAGGGACGAAAGCGCCCGTCTCGTCCTGTACGGAGCCGTTTACGCCTGTGCTGCTTTGGCCGGCCGACTGAGAGGGAAGGCTTATAGACAGCAACAGCAAAACATTCAACAGGCACCAGCGCAAAGTGGAGCCGCGTTCTGAAACTCTCAGCATTTCTGAAAGTTATACAGCTAACCTTAACAGGATCTGAAGACCAACCGGATCGACGAGACTGCGTGTCCTCGGTGCACAAACCGGGTCCCTTTTCAAGAGCGAAGCCCCACTTTCGCGGTCGCCTCCACTCCAGAAATGCATCGCTGATGATAGAAGTAGCGGACAATCCAACCTAAATGACGATCTCGGAAAGGTTCCCAAACACTGGGACGTGTTGTACCTTCGGTGGTGAGTGAAGAAGGGCCAGTCCATCACCGCCACCGTAACCCTGCATGCCGTCGCAGAGGCGGCGGGTGTCACTATCGCGACCGCGTCCAGATCGCTAAACGATGCGTACGGCGTCCATCCCGACACGCGGTTGCGCGTGTTGAAGGTGGCGGAAAAACTTCGTTACAAGCCCAACCGGTTCGCGCGCGGTCTGGTGACCGGCCGGTCTTACATGATTGGGTTGATTGTCAGCGACATACGCAACTCATACTTCGCTGAAGTGGCCCGCGGCGTGGAAGATGCGGCGCTTGAGTCCGGCCGCGACGTCATGCTGTGCAACAGCGACCTGAATGCGGAACGGCAGATGAAGTCGATTGTTTCGCTGCTCGACAAGCGTGCCGAGGCGATCATCATGAACTCCGTCGCATCGCTTTCGCCCGCCGACCAGCAGCAAATTGCGGCTGCAGGCGTGCCGATCGTGCTGCTGAACCGGCCAGGGCGCGGCAGTGCCTTTTCCACCGTGTGCGCCGACAACGAGAAGGGTGGCCGCTTGGCTGCCGAGTTTCTCTTGCGCAACGGCCATCGTAAAGTCTTCATCCTGACTGGTCCGCAGCGGCATGCCAACCTGCTGCGGCGATCCGCTGCCTTTCTGAAGACGATGCAGGCGCACGGGGGCACAACTGTGCGCAGGGTTCATTGCGAGCACACGTTGCAGGGAGGCTACAAAGCAGCAGCGGAGATGTTCCAGAGCATGGACGGCGCGACCGCTGTGTTCGCGGGCAACGACGCCATGGCTTTCGGCGTGATGCGGGCCTCCATTGAGCATGGCGTCCGCATCCCGAAGGATCTTTCACTGATTGGCTTCGATGATGTCGAGCTTGCCTCGATGAGTTATCCACCGCTCACCACGGTCCGCCAGCCGAAATATGGTGTGGGCCGTGCCGCCGTCGAAATCGTCAATGAGCTGCTCAGCGGGCAGGACAAGGAACCACGCCATCGCATTGTGGATGTAGAGCTGGTGGAACGCGCGTCAGTAGCCCGCCTTCGCAGCTAGCCGGTCACGCCTGCGAAGGCATCATCAGCAACTCCGGCACAACCACGCGCGGCGGCAGGCCCATGATGTGCACGATGGTTGCGGCCACATCCTCTGGCTGCAGCGCCTTGCCAAGCGTTTCTGCGGAAAGCTTTTCAGGACGCTTCTCGACCAGTTCGGTATCGGTTAGTCCTGGCATGATGCAGCATGTTCGGATACCGTTCGCCTTCTCTTCCAGCCGGATGGCATGCGCCAGGCCAAGCACGCCGCGCTTCGACGCCTGGTACGCCGCTCCGGACAGATCGGCAATCGCGCCCGCAGTGGAAGAAACAAAGATGATGTGACCTGCACCATCCGTTCGCATGCCCGGCAGCACTGCGTGGCAGAGGTAAAAAGCACCATCCAGATTCGTCTCCAAAATGTTGTGCCATGTCTCGGGTGGCATTGCCTTCATGGCACGGTCGGGTGCATTGGTGCCTGTCGCGTAGACGGCGATGTCGATTCGACCAAACTCAGCGACGACACTATCCACCACGGCGGAGATGGCGCTTTGATCGGTGGCATTGGCGGTCCGGGTTGAAAGAACGAAGCCTTCGGCACGCACCTGCTCCTTCAGCGAGAGCAGCCGATCCTCTCGCCGGGCGACTGCGATCACCTGTGCGCCTTCGCGCGCTGCCAGCAAAGCCGTGGCGCGGCCTATGCCGCTGGAAGCACCGACTACAAGCACGACCTGACTGTCGAGCGTATTCGCCATCGTTTTGATCCGTAGGAGCGCAGGCTGCGCTGCAAAAACCGCCGGCTTGACCACACCGTGCGGGAATGCTTCCAACCGTAACACCTGTTTCATGCCCCGGCAAAGCTCCCTTCTGCGCAGTAGGCCCAGTCAGAAAAGCTGTGGTTGACAGTTTTTACCCGATTGCGTGAAGATGCTTCGGAAGCGTTTCCAATCAGGCGAGTCGTCGCAGGGTGCATGAGACAGTGGTTCGTCATCTGAAAAGAGCCTTCCAGAAAGGAACTTGCTGTGTTTTCTCTTCGCGCTCTGTTTCTGTTCTGCTGCTTGTCTCCGGTATTTTGCCGGGCGCAAGGCGTCTTGATTGTTGCGGATGAATTCCACGCGATGCAGGTGCTTGCCGCAAACCTGGAGGCAGACAGCAAGGCGCAGACACGCATCATCGGGCAAACAGAGATACCGCAGTCCATGGCGTCGTACCGGGCGGTGATGGTGTACCTGCATGGCGAACTGCAGCCGGCGGCGGAGCACAAGCTAATCCAATACGCGAACGAAGGCGGTGACCTGATCGTGCTGCATCACTCCATCAGTTCGCGCAAGCGCGAGAACAAAGACTGGTTCAACTTTCTGCACGTCCAGTTGCCCGCCGGTTCCTTTGCAGATGGCGGATATGCCTATTTCGCTCCGGTGATGTATCAAGCGGTGAACCTAGCGGAAGGCAGCCCCCTGATGAAGGGCGTCTCGTTCGACGGAACCGTATCTTTCACTAACCCTGCGACAGACAAGGAGCGGAAGCTGCCCGGCACAACCTTTCCAGACACTGAGGTCTATGTGAACCACGTGCTGACCGGGCAGCGAACGCTGCTGCTAGGCATGAAGTACACAGATCCCAAGACAAATAAGGTGTACATGCAAGATACTGCCGGGTGGATGCTGCCTGCCGGAAAGGGCGTGGTCTTTTACTTCATGATGGGTCATCGCACCGAAGACTTTGAGAACGCTGCTTACCGGCGTCTGCTACGCAATGCTGTGGAGTACGCCAGGTGAACGCTCTGTGCGCGCCTGTGACGCACCGGTCAACAGTGCTGCGTGCACTGCTTGCAGTGCTGATGACTGCGGCATTATTCCCCATCGCGCTGCATTCGCAGGCTAATGCGGTAACACCATCAGTAGTTACCGGCAAAGCCCGTTACGAAAACCTCTGCATCGGCTGCCACGGGCAGGACGGCGCGGGTACGGAACACGCGCCCAAACTCGCGGACAATCCTGATCTCCGCGGACGCGCGATTGATCGAATTCACGGCATCATTGCCGCAGGCTTTCCCGCATCCGGCATGCCGCCTTTCGGCAGCCTGCCTGCACAGCAACTCGACGAGCTTGCGTCCTATGTCCGGTCGTTGAACCTGCCTGCCTCGGAAGCGAAGGCCCCGGGCGATGCCGCAGCCGGTGAGCAGTACTTCTGGAATGCGGGCAACTGCGGCTCATGCCACATGGTGCATGGCCGGGGTTCGTCCACGGGACCGGACCTTTCAGACCTGG
>CAXUEW010000190.1:0-732 GCA_964250115.1 uncultured Terriglobus sp. | reverse complement strand
GAGCGCTCCTGCGATTCATGCCGCCCTGGTTGCGCCGGACCTGAACATTACTCCGAGCTATGAACTGGCCACTGTCATCACCGCGTCTGGCAAGCCGCTGCGCGGCTACCTTCGCAACCAGACCAACTACGATTTGCACCTGCAGGATTTGGAAGGGCGCTTCCACCTGCTGCCGCTAAGCGAAACGAAATCCGTCACGAAGGATGCGCACGCGGCCATGAAGCCGGTCGTGCTGCCGCCTGCATCGATGCAAAACCTGGAAGCGTATCTCGGCTCGCTTTCCGGTGTGGAGCCGGGTGCGCTGCCCATGAAGAATCCGGTGTCCACGGCCGGTGCCAGCGCGCTGGAGTTCGATGGCATCCTGCATCCGGCAAAGGGCAACTGGCCCTCGTACAACGGCCTGCTCAGTGCAAACCGTTACAGCGATCTGACGCAGATCAATAAGGCAAATGTTAACCAGCTTAACCTTGCATGGATTGCTCCCATGCCGCAGCTTGGCCTTGAGGCGACGCCTCTGGTCGTGGACGGAATCATGTACTTCTCCGGCCAGAACCAGGCGTATGCCATGGATGCCAAGACGGGCCGCACCATCTGGCGCTGGTATCGGCCGCCCACAACCGGCCTGGTGGGCGATGCGTCCACCGGCACCAATCGCGGGCCGGCGATCTTCCGCGACAAGGTCTTTGTCACCACGGACAATGCGCACCTGCTCGCGATCAACCGTGTGACCGG
>CAXUEW010000189.1:5400-6846 GCA_964250115.1 uncultured Terriglobus sp. | reverse complement strand
ACGCACTTATGGCGCAGGTTTTTGACCGCAGTTCGAACGCTCTGGCCCGCGCCGCTCTGGTGCTCACCGGCTTGATCGTGGTCGCACTGGGCGTGGCGTTGAACCAGTTACAGCGCTCCCCGTGGGTAACACGGCAGGGGCAAAGGGCCGACCAGCCGGTGCCGTTCTCGCACCGCCACCACGTGCAGGGCCTCGGAATTCAGTGCCAGTACTGCCATGTTTCGGTCGAAAAATCGGCGTATTCCGGCATTCCGCCCACCAAGACGTGCATGAACTGCCACGCGCAGATCTGGACCAACGCACAGATGCTGGAACCGGTGCGCCACTCCTGGGCAACCGGCGAGTCGATCAAATGGATCCGCGTGCACGATCTGCCGGACTACGTGTACTTTAACCACTCCATTCACGTGAACAAGGGCATCGGCTGCGCCAGTTGTCACGGTCGCGTGGATGAAATGCCCATCATGTACATGGAAAACTCCCTGCAGATGGAGTGGTGCCTCAACTGCCATCGCAACCCGGTCAAGAACCTGCGGCCGACCACTGAGATCTACAACATGGCCTGGGCAGGTCCCTCGACCTTGAAGCCGGTTTGGTGCGCAGAGACGGGCAAGCTTGCTCCCACGGCACAGGCTGTCAGCTGCACCACGAAGGATCCCGGAACGGCGAATCCGCAGATCGCCATGCTGCAGACCTCGAACCCGGCAACGCCTGGAGAAACCCTGACGCCTAACAGCGATGGCCCAGGCTCCATCACAAGCACAAGTGGTGTCAGCGGTGCGTCAGACAAGAAGTCACAAAGCGGCGTGCAACTTGAGCCGAATGCTCTGCATGGGGCAGGAAAAACCTACACGGATGTGCCGCCCATGGCGATGCTGCCGACTAGTTATCACAAGTTCACTTCGCAGGATGCCCTTGGAACCTACCTTGCGGACAAGTACCGTATCCGTACGCCGCATGAGCTGCAAAGCTGCGAGGTATGCCACCGATGAGCACGCTGGAAAACAGCAGGAACGGAAGCGGAATGGCTGAAACCAACACGCACGGCGCGACGATCGTCACATCGATCAAGCCCGTCAAGCTGACGCTGGACGAGGTTCGCGCGCGGCTGGACGGCAAGCGCGGCAAGCGCTTCTGGCAGAGCCTGGACGACCTGACCGACGCTCCCGGATTTGAGGAAATGCTGCACGAGGAGTTTCCGCGGCAGGCCTCTGAGCTGACTGACGGCGTAAGCCGCCGCGGCTTCATGAAGGTGATGGGCGCTTCGTTGGCGCTGGCCGGGATGACAGGCTGCACCAAGCAGCCGGACGAGCCGATCTACCCCTACATCAAGCAGCCGGAAGACCTCGTCATCGGCAAGCCGAATTACTTCGCAACGGCTTACCCTTTTCCGACGGGTGCGTTGCCGGTGCTGGTCAAGAGCGATACCTTCCGCCCGGTCAAAGT
>CAXUEW010000189.1:0-5390 GCA_964250115.1 uncultured Terriglobus sp. | reverse complement strand
GGCAATCCGGAGCACCCAGTTTCCAAGGGCCGTTCCGATCTGTTCACGCAGGCCACGCTGCTCGACTTGTACGATCCCGACCGCTCCGCCCACGTGATCAAGATTGCCGCGGGTCAGGCGATCAACAGCGATTTCGGCTCGTTCAGCGACGCCTTCCGCGCGGCAGCCAACAACACTTCCGGCGGCCAGGGCCTGGTTGTCCTTTCGGAGACGATCATCTCGCCGTCGCTGGCGGCTCAGTGGAAGCAACTGCAAACAAAGTACCCGCAGGCAAAGCTGGTGCAGTGGGAACCGGTCAACCGCGACTCCGCGCGCATCGCTTCGAAAGCGGCCTTTGGCGACTTCTACGATGCGCAGTACAAGCTGGAGAATGCCGACGTCATCCTTTCTCTCGACGCGGATTTCCTGTCGTCGAGTGCCTTCCCCGGCTTCCTGCCGATGTCCGCTGCCTATGCCGAGCGGCACCGCTATAGCGCGGGCAAGCCGATGAACCGGCTATATGTTGTCGAAAGCATGCCGACGGTCACCGGTGCCAAGGCGGAGCATCGCCTGGGCCTGAAGCCGAGCGATATCGAGAAATTTGCCGCGGCACTTGCGGGCGGGTCCGGCTTCAGCGGTTCCGAGCCTGCGCAGAAGTTCTTCAGCGCAGTCCTTGCGGATCTGAAGAAATCCGGTGCAAAGGCTGTGGTCGTCGCCGGCGAGCAGAGTTCGCCCGCCGTGCAGGCGGCAGCGCACGCGCTCAACGCGCAGCTTGGTGCCGTTAGCTCAACCGTGGTTTACACGGAAACGGTTGCAGCGATCCCGTCGATCCAAAATGAAGACCTGAAGAACCTGGTAGGTGCCATGCGCGCAGGCCAGGTCAAGGTCCTGATGATGTTGGGTGTCAACCCGGCTTATAACGCGCCGGGCGATCTTCGCTTCGGCGACGCGATGGCAAGGGTGCCGTTCACCGCGCACTTCGGGCCGTACTACGACGAGACTGCACAGAAGTCGCAGTGGCACGTCAACGCCGCGCACTACCTGGAAAGCTGGTCCGATGCCCGTGCCTACGACGGAACGGTTTCGATCATTCAGCCGATGATCGATCCGCTCTACAGCGGTCGCACCGCGCACGATGTGCTGCAAACACTGCTGGATAATCCGCAGATGACCTCGTATGAGGTCGTACAAGCAAACTTTAAGAACTACAGCAAAGGCTCTGCTGGCAATGTCGCAGCCAACAGCACGGCAGCTGCTCCTGCAAACAGCAAGAACATTGTCGATGCGACCGCGTGGCAGAAGGCGTTGCACGACGGCTGGGTAGAAGGCACGGCTTTTGCGCCGAAGTCAGGCATCGCCGGCAAGGCGGGAGCGATTCCGGTCGCCAATCCTCGCAGCTCCGGCACCGGCACCTACGAGATTGCTTTCAAGGCCGACCCCTCGCTCTACGACGGACGCTTCGCTAATAACGGCTGGCTGCAGGAGCTGCCCAAGCAGATCACGCACCTGAGCTGGGACAACGCCGCCCTTCTCAGCATGGAAACGATGTCCAAGCTGAAGGTAGAAGAGCGCGAACTGATCGAGATTGAGAGCAACGGCCAGAAGGTCACCTTCCCCGTGCTGATGCAGCCCGGCCTGCCGGACGGCGTCATCATGGTCCACCTGGGTTTCGGCCGCTGGTTCGGTCGGGTAGCCCAGTATGTCGGTTCTGACGCGAACAAGCTGCGCAGCATCGACGCGCCGTGGTTTCAGGCGGGTGCTAAGGCCGTCAAGGCACCGGGCACTTACGACGTGTCCGTTACCAGCGTCCACTCCATGGAAACCCGTGGCAAGATGGCGCAGAGCGACCTGCAAAAGAAGGAACTCTCGGGCGCAAGTTCCCTGCCGGGCCACGAGGCCATGGAGCGTGGCATCATCCGCACGGCCACGCTCGCCGAGGCGCAGAAGACGCCCGGCTTCGCCCACGAGGGCAATCTTCTCTACGAGACGCCCGCGAAGGACGACAGCTTCTTCCCGGACGCGTGGAAGTACGACAAGGTCGACAAGGCAAATGGGCAGATTCAGAATGCCTGGGCCATGACCATCGACCTGAACTCCTGCATTGGCTGCAACGCCTGCGTGGTCAGTTGCTATGCAGAGAACAACATCCCGGTGGTCGGACGCGAACAGGTCAAGGTCGGCCGCAACATGCAGTGGCTGCGTATCGACACCTACTTCGAAGGCGATCTGCACGCGCCCAAGGCGCACTTTCAGCCCATGATGTGCCAGCACTGCGAAAACGCCGGTTGCGAACAGGTGTGCCCAGTCGGTGCCACGGTGCACACGCCGGAAGGCATCAACACCATGGTCTACAACCGATGCGTGGGTACGCGGTACTGCTCGAACAACTGCCCGTACAAGGTGCGGCGCTTCAACTTCCTGCTGTACGCGGACTACGACACGGAGAGCCTCAAGTTCATGCGCAATCCGGACGTCAGCGTGCGTTCGCGCGGCGTCATGGAAAAGTGCACCTACTGCATCCAGCGTATCGAGTACGCCAAGATCGAGGCGGACAAGGAAGGCCGGGCTATCCGTGACGGCGAAATCGTCACTGCATGCCAGCAGGCCTGCCCGACAGACGCTATCATCTTCGGCAACCAGAACGACAAGGGAAGCCGGGTAGCCCGGCTCAAGGCGGAAGAGCGCAGCTACCAGGTGCTTGCCGACCTCAACTACCGTCCGCGGACCAGCTACATCGCGGGCGTGACCAATCCGAACCCTGAGCTGGAGACGGCGTAATGGCGACCAAACCTGCTATCGATCCGTACCGCCACCCGGTAAACGACCCCATGATCGATCCGATCACGGGTGAGTTTGCGGTCATTGCACCCGGACATAATTTCACCAGCGTCACCCGCAAGATAGCGAATGTGGTCCTGACGTCACACACGCCGCTCGGCTGGTTCATGGGCCTGGTCGTCGCGGGCGGCGTTGCGTCTCTCGCCGTGGTGGCCATCACGTGGCTGGTGCTGCGCGGTGTCGGCATCTGGGGTGTTACCATTCCCGGCGCCTGGGGCTTCGCCATTGTCAATTTCGTCTGGTGGATCGGTATCGGCCACGCCGGCACACTGATCTCCGCGATCCTGCTGCTGTTCAAGCAGGGCTGGCGTAACTCGATCAACCGTTTCGCGGAAGCCATGACGATCTTTGCCGTGGTCTGCGCGGGCATGTTCCCGGTGCTGCACATCGGTCGCCCCTGGCTTGGCTACTGGCTGCTGCCGCTGCCCAACACCATGAACATCTGGCCGCAGTTCCGTTCGCCGCTGTGCTGGGACGTCTTCGCCGTATCGACCTACGCAACCATCTCGGTGGTGTTCTGGTACATCGGCATGATCCCGGACTTCGGCACACTGCGCGACAAGGCGCAACTGCCCTTTGCCAAGTGGTTCTACGGCATCCTGTCGCTGGGCTGGCGCGGATCAACACGGCACTGGATGCGGTATGAGACGGCCTCGCTGCTGCTTGCGGGCCTTTCGACACCGCTGGTGCTCTCCGTGCACACCGTCATCAGCTTTGACTTTGCGGTCGCCGCGCTGCCAGGCTGGCACACCACCATTTTTCCTCCATACTTCGTGGCGGGCGCTATCTATTCCGGCTTTGCCATGGTGCTGACCCTGGCCATTCCGATCCGAAAGTTCTACCACATGGAAGATCTGGTGACCTTGCGTCACCTGGACAACATGGGGAAGGTCATGCTCGGAACCGGCCTGATCGTGGCTTACGGCTACGGCCTGGAAGTCTTCATGGCGTGGTTCTCCGGCAGCCATTGGGAATGGTTCATGATGTGGAACCGCATGTTCGGCCCCATGGGCTGGGGCTACTGGCTCCTGATCCTGTTCAACATCGCTCTGCCACTGGGCACGCTGTGGTGGCGCAGGCTACGTATCAACACCGCGTACCTGTTCACCATCTCCATCGTGATCAATATCGGTATGTGGTTTGAGCGGTTCGTCATCGTCGTGACATCGCTCTATCGCGACTTCCTGCCGTCCAGCTGGGGCACGTACCGCGCCACCAAGTGGGACTACATGCTGTACATCGGTACCATGGGTGTCTTTACCAGTCTGTTCCTGCTGTTCGTTCGGTTCGCCCCCATGATTCCCATGAACGAGATCAAGATGATGCTGCCGCAGACGAAGCTGGCCGGCGGACTGGACGCGGAAGAAACCGTCGAGGAGACTGCCTGATGCCAGTCGAAGAGGGAATCTACGGCCTGCTGGCTGAGTTCAACACGCCCGGTGCCATGGTGCGCGCGACGGAAGCGGCGCGTGCCCAGGGCTTTCGCAGGATGGAGTGCTACACCCCGTACCCTGTTGAAGAAGCGGCAACCGCACTCGACGTGCACCGCACACGCGTGCCGCTGATGACGCTGATGGGCGGCGTGATGGGCGTGACCACCGCGTTCCTGATGGAAACGTGGATGTCCGCCATCTCCTATCCGATCAACGTCGCGGGCCGGCCGCTGTTCTCGTGGCCGGCGTTTATTATCCCCGCCTACGAAATGACGATCTTGTTCGCGGGTCTTTCCGCAGCCTTCTCCATGCTGGCACTGAACGGCCTGCCGCAGACGTATCACCCCTTATTCAACGCCCCCAACTTCCGCGTGGGCGCGACCGATGACAAATTCTTCCTGTGCCTGGAAGCGACCGATCCCCAGTTCAGCCTGACGGACTCCCGCCGGTTCCTGGAGCGGTTTCACGCCGTAAGCGTGGTGGAGGTAGATCTGTAATGCGGGCAACAGGGAACAGGGAACAGGGAACATCGTCCCACCGGCTTGCGGTTGCAGCGGTCGCCTGCTTCAGCGTGCTTGGTCTCGCCGGTTGCCGGCAGGACATGCACAACCAGCCGAAATTTGACCAGCAGCGTGGCACCACCTTCTACGCGGACGGCCGTGCCGTGCGTCCCCAGGTCACGGGCACTGTCGCCCGCGGCCAGGAAGACGCGGGTTCGTACTTTCGCACCGGCATGATCAACGGTGCGGAGGGCGACGGCTTGCCCATGCCGCTGACTGCGGAACTGGTCGAACGCGGACAGGAGCAGTACAACGTCTACTGCACCGCCTGCCACTCACGCGTAGGTAACGGCAAGGGCATGATCGTCATGCGGGGCTACTTTCCTGCAGGCAATCTGCACACGGATCGCCTGCGCCAGGCACCGCTGGGTCACTTCTACAACGTGATCGCCAACGGCTACGGAGCCATGCCTGATTACAGTGGACAGATTGCCGCGGAAGACCGGTGGGCAATTGCGGCGTACATCCGGGCCCTGCAACTGAGCCAGCACGCCACCGCGGGCGATTCAGGCGGCGCGCATGTGGAACAGATGTCGGACGTCGAAAAGCAGGAAGGCTTCGCGCCGGCCTTGCGTGGAGG